>JAUXNZ010000067.1 GCA_030682595.1 Rhodocyclaceae bacterium
GTGAAACGGGAATGAGGTGAGCTTAATCGGCAAACCCTCGGCTGCCCCCGCAACGGTAAGGAAGTGCGGCTGCTCCAATCGGCCACTGGGAGAAATCCCGGGAAGGCGGAGCAGCAAGACTTCCGAGCCCGGAGACCGGCCTCGGACAATCCATAACTGCGCTGCGGGGGGCGGCGCGTCGGGGTTTTTCGTCGCAAGATTTTCCCGTCGCAATGCTCCCTTTGGCGTTTTCCGTTACCACGGCCTGCGGGGACGCTGGCCGCACCGGGAGTATTTCAATGACCATCCACCTTTCACGCACGACCGTTGCCGTCGCGCTTTCGCTGGTTTTTCAACCGGCCCTTGCCGCATCCATCACCGACGAGGCCGCGGTCGTCGTTACGGCGACGCGCTTACCCACTCCGGACATATTGGCACCCTACGCCTCCGAAGTGCATACCCGGCGCATGATCGAGCAATCCGGTGCGGCCTCCTTGTATGACTACCTTGGCCAGCACACTTCCGTACAGGTTCTGCCCTCTTTCGGCAACAAGGCCACGCCAAAGATCGATATGCGCGGCTATGGCATCGGCGATGGCTACCAGAACATTGTCGTCAGCATCGACGGTCGGCGCCTCAACAACATCGACATGAGTCCCCAACTCATCGGTTCGATTCCCTTGGCCGACATCGAGCGGATTGAAATCACCAAGGGCAGTGGCTCGGTGATGTTCGGGGACGGCGCCACCGCCGGCACGATCCAGATCATCACCCGCGCCCATCAAGGCGTTTCGGCGCAGGTATCGGCGGGCAACTACGGGGCGCGCAATGCATCCCTCACGGCGGGCCTGAAAAACGAGAAGATCAGCCTCAGCGTCAGCGCCGATGACACGCGTCACGATGGCTACCGCGCGCCCGACATCGATGGCTACAAGGATGCATCCAGCAACCAGACTTGGCGCGCCGGACTGGAGTTGCGCCCGGTGGACAGGCTGAATCTCGGCCTGGACGTGGCCAGCACGCGCATTGATACGCGCTACGGAAACCGATTGACGCTGGCCGAGTTCAATGCCGATCCCAAACAAAACGGCGGCAGACGCTACACACAGCAAAATTTCGAGTCGGACGTGTGGCGTGTGCGCGCGGGGCTGGAACTGAACCGGAACTGGAATCTCACCGCCAGCCACGGCAACGAGGACAAACTGTCCAGGTTTTCCAGCGGCTGGAAATCCAATTACGACTATCTCTCCGACGATGTAGCCCTGCAATACCGGGGTGAGGCGCTCGAGTTCACGGCGGGTGTGCAGACCTTCGACGGCACCCGCATCAATGCCACCGACCGCACCCGCAAGGACAACACGGGCTGGTTTGCTCAAGGCCAATATCGTCTTGGCGACACGACGTTTTCCGCCGGCGCGCGCGCCGAAAACGTCGCATACACTTACACGCCCAACGCAGGCGCCGCGCTCAAGGCAGATCACAACCTCAACGCCTGGGATATCGGTGTAAACCATCGCCTGGATGATCGCTTGAGCCTGTTTGCCAACTACAACCGGGCGTTCCAGGCACCTGATATTGACCGTTTCTTTGCCACGGACTTTTCCGTGTTTCCTGCCGTGACGAACTTCAACGGTTTCATCAAGCCGGCAACGAGTCGCACTTTCAATCTCGGACTCAATCACATCACCCCTGCAAACCGGCTGAAACTCACCGTCTTCCGCACGGAACTGGAAAACGAAATTTATTACTTCCAACAAGCTTGGCCGCTGCCCAGCAGAAACACCAACATCGACAAATCGCACAAATACGGCCTGGAGTTGCAGGACACCTGGCGAGTTTCCGAGCCGCTCACCTTCCGCCTCAACTACGCCTATACCCGCGCCATCATCGACCGCGAAAACGACGGCGGCGGCGCCTACGACGGCAAGGACTTGCCCGGCGTGCCACGGCATGGCGTCACCCTGGGTTTAAGTTACGCAATCAACAAGGCAAGCAGCCTGAACCTGTCTCACGCCTGGCGCAGCACCGCTTACGCCGCGAATGATTTCGCCAACACCTTCACCCAGAAGCAGGCCGCCTACCAGTCAACCGATGTCGCCTACCGCTATCGCCACAACAACGTCGAATGGTTCGCCGCCGTGGAAAATCTGTTTGAGCGCAAGAATGGTTTGTGGATCCGCGACGACGCCATCTATCCGGTCAGCCTCACCCGCAACTGGCGTTTCGGGATGAAGGCGACGTTCTAACGCAGCCGCCATGCCCGCCCGCCGCCGCGCCCTGCTGGTCCTCGCCCTGCTCGCCGTCCTGAGCATGGCGAGCTTAAGCGTGGCGCTGGCGGTCGGCAGCATACCGCTTGCTTTTGCTGAGGTTTTCGCCGCCCTGGCGGGGGCGGATACCGCTGCGCGCCAGATCATCCTCGACCTGCGCCTGCCGCGCGCACTGGCGGGTTTCGCCTGCGGCGGCTTGCTGGCGCTGGCTGGCGCACTGATGCAGGTGCTGTTGCGCAACCCGCTCGCCGATCCCTATGTGCTGGGCATCTCCGGCGGCGCCGGGGTGGGCGCCCTGTCGGCCATGCTGCTCGGCCTGGCGGGACTGGGCATCGCCGGTTTTTCCTTCGTCGGCGCGCTTGCCGCCATGCTGCTGGTGTTTGGCCTCGCGCATGGCGACGGCAGCTGGACGCAGACGCGGCTGTTGCTCACCGGCGTGGTGGTCGCCGCCGGCTGCGGCGCCGTGGTGGCGCTGATCCTCACCGTCGCGCCGGAACAAAAGATCCACGGCATGCTGTTCTGGTTGATGGGCGACCTGTCCCAGGCCGCCGCATTCCTGCCCGCGCTGGCCGTACTGGCGCTCGCACTGGCCGTCACCCTGCCCTTCGCCCGCGAACTCAACCTGCTGGCGCGCGGCGGCGAACAGGCTCGGGCGCTCGGCGTGGCGGTGCCGGCGCTGCGGCGGCTGATCTACTTCGTCGCCGCGCTCGCCACCGCGGCGGCCGTCACCACCGCCGGTTCGATCGGCTTCGTCGGCCTGATCGTGCCGCATCTGGCGCGGCTCGCCATCGGCAGCAACATGGGCAACGACCAGCGCCTGCTGCTGCCCGCCGCCGTGCTCGCCGGCGGCAGCCTGCTGGTGCTCGCCGACACGCTGGCCCGCACCGTCGTCGCACCGCTCCAACTGCCGGTCGGCGTGCTCACCGCGCTGATCGGCGTGCCGGTGTTTTTGTATCTGCTGAGCAGAAAATGATCCTGTCCGCCCGCAACCTCGCCGTCAGCATCGGCCTGCACAAGGTCTGCAGCGGGCTCGGCCTCGATCTCGCGCCGGGCAGCCGACTGGCCATCCTCGGCAAGAACGGCGCCGGCAAATCGACGCTGCTCGCCACCCTCGCCGGCCTGCGCGCCCCCGATGCCGGCACGCTGTTGCTTGACGGTAAAAGTTACGCGGAACACGGACTGCGCAAAGCGGCGCGCTTGCGCGGCTGGCTCGGCCAGGACCGCTCGGACCCCTTCGCCAGCACCGTGCTGGAAACCGTGCTGACCGGCCGTCATCCGCACCTCGGCCGCTGGTCGTGGGAATCAAGCGCCGACGCGGACATCGCCCGCGCCGCGCTCGCGGCGCTGAGCCTGGCCGACATGGAAGCGCGCGAAATCCACACGCTGTCGGGCGGCGAGCGGCAACGCGTCGCGCTCGCCGCGCTGCTCGCGCAGCAGCCGCGCCTCTACCTGCTCGACGAACCGCTTGCCCACCTCGATCTCAACCACCAGATTGCCACGCTCGAACTGCTGACGCGGCGCGCACGTGAAACCGGCGTGGCGCTGGCGATGGTGCTGCACGACCCGAACCTGGCGCTGCGCTACTGCGACCAGGCCATCCTGCTGTTCGGCGACAGCCGGCATATCGCGGGCCCGGCGGTCGATGTACTCGACGCCGCCACGCTGTCGAACCTGTACGGCCACCCGCTCAGGCGCGTCGAGAATTTTTTCATACCGGAGTAACAATGGCCCCCCACGCTCGCAAAACCGGCTCGCTGCCCCCCCATGAAATCACCCGCAGCGGTGACAGGGGGCGCATGCCTCCTTGGGACGGCCCGGCGGAGGCATGACACATCATGGATCACGTCGCGCGCATGCGGCGCAAGAAGGAAGTCATCGACGCGAAAGTCGGCGCTGCCGGGACGGCGCGCGGCCTCTTCCTGATCCACACCGGCACCGGCAAGGGCAAGTCTTCGGCCGCCTTCGGCGTGCTGGCACGCGCGCTGGGCCACGGCATGAGTGCCGTCGTGATCCAGTTCATCAAGAGCCGCTCGGACACCGGCGAGGAAGCCTTCTTCCGCGCGCAGCCGCAGGTGCGCTGGCACGTCATGGGGGAAGGTTTCACCTGGGAGACGCAGGACGACGCGAAGGACGCCAACGCCGCACGCGCCGCATGGGACAAGGCGAAGCAGGCGCTCGCCGACCCGGCCGTCGCGCTCGTCATCCTCGACGAATTCACCTACGCGCTCAAGTACCGCTGGCTCGACACGGCCGACGTGCTTGCCGCATTCGCCGCTCGCCCGCCGATGCAGCACCTGATCGTCACCGGCCGCGCCGCGCCGCCGGAACTCGTCGCCGCCGCCGATACCGTGACCGACATGACGCTGGTGAAGCACGCCTTCCAGGCCGGAGTGCAGGCGATGCCGGGAATTGAATGGTAGCCACGCCCGCGCTCCTCGTCGCCGCACCGGCCTCGGGCCACGGCAAGACCACCGTGGTCGCCGCGCTGGCGCGGCTGCATACGCGGCTGGGCCGCAAGGTGCGCGTCTTCAAGTGCGGGCCCGACTTCCTCGATCCGCAGATCCACGCGCTCGCCAGCGGAGCGCCCTGCGAGAACATCGACTTCCGCATGTGCGGCGAGGGTGATGCGCGCTGGCGGCTGGCGCGCGCCGCCGAAGATGCCGACCTGATCCTCGTCGAAGGCGTGATGGGCCTGCACGACGGTGAGCCCTCGTCTGCCGCACTTGCGCGCCGGCTCGGCTTGCCGATCCTGCTGGTCATCGACGCCAGCGCGATGGCCGGCAGCTTCGGCGCCGTGGCGTGGGGATTGAAACATTACAGGGACGGCGCGCCGATCACGCATGTCGTCGCCAACCGCGTCGGCAGCGACTGGCACGCCGAGTTGTGCCGCGACACCTTAGTTGGCAACAGCGCCGACGACATCGCCTGGGCCGGCGCGCTACCCCGCGACGCCGCGGCCGCGCTGCCCGAACGCCATCTCGGCCTGCTGCCCGCCGCCGAGATCGCCGACCTCGACGCGCGCATCGCGCGCATGGCCGATCTGCTTGCCACGACGCCGGCCGCCGGATTGCCTCCCCCGGTCGACTTCGCCGCCGTCCCGCCAGCGCCGACCAGCCCGCAGGGCGCAGGACGCCACGCAGTGGCGGGCCCGAGCAACGCGAGGGATGGGGCAACGCCCCACACTTTTGACAAACTGCTCGCCGGCAGGACCATCGCCGTCGCGCGCGACGCCGCTTTCTGCTTCCTCTATCCCGCCAACCTCGAATGCCTGGAAGCGCTCGGCGCGCGGCTCGTCTTCTTCTCGCCGCTCACCGATGCAGCCCTGCCGGCATGCGACGCGATCTGGCTGCCCGGCGGCTACCCGGAGCTGCATACCGAAAAGATCGCCGCCAATGCCGGCATGCGCACTGCGTTGCGGACACATGTCGCGGCCGGCCAGCCCCTGCTCGCCGAATGCGGCGGCATGATGGCCTGCTTCGACAGCCTGGATGCCAACCCGATGTTCGGGCTGCTGACGGGCAGCGTGCGCATGCAGAAAAAACTCGCCGGGCTGGGCCTGTTGTCGGTGGATCTGCCCGAGGGAAACCTGAGCGGCCACACCTTCCACTACTCGACGACGGAGACGCCGCTGGCCCCCATCGCACAGGCACTCAAGTCGACGGGCAAGGGCAGCGAGGCGATCTACCGTCACAAGCGTCTCACCGCGAGCTACATGCACTGCTACTTTCCCGCCAACCCCGCAGCCGCCGCACGACTATTCCTGCCATGAATCCGCACCGCTACAGCACCGAGGAAATCACCGCCGTCGAGCGCGCCATCCGCGAACGGCGCGACATGCGCCACTTCCTGCCCGACCCGCTGCCGGACGGCTTGCTGGAACGCCTGGTCGCGGCCGCCCATCTCGCCCCCTCGGTTGGCTACATGCAGCCCTGGCGCTTCATTCGCGTGACCGACCGCGCCCTGCGCGAGCGCATCCACGCCCTCGTCGAACAGGAACGTCTTGAGACGGCTGCCGCGCTGCCCTCGCGCAACGAGGAATTCCTGCAAGTGAAGATCGAGGGCATTCGCGACTGCGCCGAGGTACTGGTGGTTGGCCTGATGCCGGAGCGCGAACGTCATATCGTCGGTCGCCGCACCCTGCCCGAGATGGACGTCGCCTCGGTGGGCTGCGCGATCCAGAACATGTGGCTGCTGGCGCGCGCCGAAGGCATCGGCCTCGGCTGGGTGTCCTTCTTCGACCCGGACGCGCTCGCCGCGCTGCTCGGCATGCCTGTGGGCGCGCGGCCCGTCGCCATCCTCTGCATCGGCCGCGTGCCGGCGTTCTACCCGCGCCCGATGTTCGAGGACGCCGGCTGGGGCGCGCGCCTGCCGCTGGCGGAGGTGCTGTTCGAGAACGCGTGGAAAGTCGGCGCTGGCGGGACGGCGCCGAGCTACTGAACGGGCACGCCGTCTCGCGCGACGCCCTGTTTGCGCTTGCCGCGCGCCGTTTCGAGATGCGCGCACAACCGATCCGCGCCTTCGACAAGGCGCGGCGTGTGGCGCTGGATCAGGTCGGGCGGGATGAAGAAGAGATTGTCGCGTTGCACGGCGGTGAGCGTTTTCCACCGCCGCCAGTCGTCGAGCCATTCGGGGCGCGACTCGCCCATGCCGCTGGCGATGATGACTTCCGGGTCGGTTTGGATCACCGCTTCCACCGTCACCTTGGGGGCGAGCGGTTTCAGCCCGGCGAAGACGTTTTCGCCGCCGCACAAATGAATGACGTCACTGATGACTTGCCCGCCGCCCACGGTCATCAGCGGCTGCTTCCAGATCTGATAGAAGGTGCGCACTTTCGGTCGCGTGCCATATTTTTCGCGCAGCGTTTGCAGGCGGCCACGAAAGGCGGCGGCGGCGCCTTGCGCGACCGCCCGCGTGCCGGCCAGTTGGCCGTAGCGCTCAAGGTTCTTCGCCACGTCGTCGATGCGCTCTGGTTGCGCGAGATAAACCGGAATGCCCAGCGCCCGCAGCTTGTCGATATGGGTCGGTGCGTTGCCGCTGGCCCAGCCGACCACCAGATCGGGCTGCAGCGCGGCAATGGCTTCGAGATCGAGTCTCGAATAGCCGCCGACGCGCGGCACGCGTTTGGCCGTCTCCGGGTAATCGCTGTAGTCGACCGCGCCGACGATTTGCGCGCCGGCGCCGGCGGCAAACAGTGTTTCGGTGACGTGGGGGGCGAGGCTGACGATGCGCCGCGCGGGTTCCGTGAGGCGCAGCGTAGCGCCCGTATCATCTTGCACGACAATTTCGGCGTGGGCGGTAAAGGTGGCGAGCAGTGCCAGGGTGCAGAGCAGGCGTTTCATACGATCTCCTTCAACGTATTGATCAGGCGCTGCCATGCCGCCTCGCTACCCGGCAGGCCAAAGCGCAGGGCGGCGGGGTCGTCGAAATGGCGCACCAGGATGCCGCGCCGCGCCAACCCCGCGTACAACGCGGCGGCGCGCGGCATGGCGACATATTGAAAAAGCGCCGTGCCTGAGGGCGCGCCGAGACCCGTCGCGCGGAGTTCCGCGCCGAGGCGCAAAGCCGCGCTTTGCAGCCGGTCACGCTGCGCGGTCTGCCAGCCCATATCGGCCAGCGCATGGCGCGCGACCCAGCGCGCCGGATGGCTCACCGCCCAGGGGCCGAGCGCGGCAGCCAGCCGGCCGAGCAGCGCGGGAGCGGCGCTGGCAAAACCGAGGCGCGCGCCGGCGAGGCCGAAGAACTTGCCGAGCGAGCGCAACACAATAATGTTCACAGCGCCGGTCGTGCCTGCAACGGCGGCAAGCGATTCCCCGGGAGCGGCGTCGATGAAAGCTTCATCGACAACCAGCAGGCGCAAGGCGCGCGCCCGTTCAAGCAACTCGTCGCGCGTGAAGCGCTGCCCGGTCGGATTATTCGGATTGCAAAGCACCGCATAATCGGCCGGATCGTCCCAGCCGACCAGCGTGTGGCCGCAAGCCTGCCATACCGCCGGATGCTCGCCATAAATCGGCGCGGGCATGGCTACCCGCCCGGCTTGAAACAGTCTTGGCAGTAGTTGAATTGCCGCCTGCGAGCCGGGCAGGGCGAGCAGATGACTGGCGCCGCAGTAATCCCGCGCAGTGGTTTCGAGGCCGTCATTATCTTCGGGCAAGCGCTGCCAGACCTCGACCGGCAGCGCGGGCACGGGGTAAGACCAGGGCGCGATGCCGGCCGACAGGTCGAGCCAGTCGGCGAGCGGAATGGACCAGCGCACCGCCGCCGCGCGCAGTTGTCCGCCGTGCTCAAGCAAAGAACACACTCCCGGCCACGAAAACGGCGAGCCACAGCCATTGTCCGCGTTCGACCAGCGCCACCGCCCGGCCGATATCGACGACGGTCGGCGCCGCGCCGCTGCCGAGCCGCGGCCGCTCTTCGATCGCGCCGTGATAACTCGCCGTCCCGCCAAGGCCGACTTTCAGGGCACCCGCCCCGGCCGCCATCACCGGACCGGCGTTGGGGCTGCTCCACCGCGGGGCCTGCGTGCGCCAGCAGGCCAACGCGTCGCGCGTGCGGCCGAGCAGCGCATAGGTCAATGCGGTCAGGCGCGCGGGCACGAAGTTGAGCACATCGTCGCTGCGCGCCGCCGCCCAGCCGAAATAAACGCGCCGTGCATCCCGGTAGCCCCACATCGCATCCAGCGTGTTGGCGAGCCGGAACAGCAGCGCGCCCGCGCCGCCCGCCACGAAAAACCAGAACAGCGCGCCGAATACGGCATCGTTGCCGTTTTCCAGCACCGACTCGACGGCGGCCGTCGCCACGCCGGTCTCGTCGAGCTGCGTCGTGTCGCGCGAGACGATGAGGCCGAGGCTCGCGCGCGCCGTGGCCAGGTCGCCCGCCGCGAGCGGCACGGCGATGGCGCGCGCATGCTCGCCAAGACTCTTGCCGCCGAGGGCGAGCCAGAGCAGTAGCGCGTCGAGCACGGGATGGGCGAACCAGGCCGCCAGCACGACGAACGGGGTGACGATCATGAGCCAGGCCGCGAGGCCGGAGATCCGGTTGCCCAGTGGATGGCCCGGCGCACCAGTACGAAAACAACGCTCCGCCGCATCGGCCAGCCGGCCGAAACCGACGAGTGGATGCCAGCGGCGCGGCTCGCCGAGCAATCGGTCGAGCAGCACGCCAACGAGCGCGGAGGCAGCCGGGAACAGCGAGGGAGGCATGGGATAATCGGGCGATGCAGAAAACGCGCAATTTTACGCCTGCCCTCATGGTGCAAGGCTGCACCTCCGACGCCGGCAAGAGCGTGCTGGTCGCGGCGCTGTGCCGCATCCTCGCGCGACGCGGTGTCGCCGTCGCCCCGTTCAAGCCGCAGAACATGGCGCTCAACTCGGCCGTCACGGTCGACGGCGGCGAGATCGGGCGTGCCCAAGCGCTGCAGGCGCAGGCTGCCGGACTGCCCCCGCGCATCGACTTCAACCCCGTGCTGCTCAAGCCCAATACCGACCGCCGCGCGCAGGTCATCATCCACGGCCACGCCATCGCCGATCTGGATGCCCGCGCCTATCACGACTACAAGCGCGTGGCGATGGACGCCGTACTGGCGTCCTGGGCGCGGCTCACGGCCGAATTCGACTGCGTGATCGTCGAAGGCGCGGGCAGCCCCGCCGAGGTGAACCTGCGCGACCGGGACATCGCCAACATGGGCTTCGCCGAAGCGGTGGACATCCCGGTGATCCTCGTCGGCGACATCGATCGCGGCGGCGTGCTCGCTCACTTCGTCGGCACGCTCGACTGCCTCTCGACCAGCGAACGGGCGCGCATCAAGGGGCTGGTGGTGAATCGTTTTCGCGGCGACATCGGCCTCTTGCAACCCGGCCTCGACTGGCTGGCACAGCGCACCGGCAAGCCGGTGCTCGGCACGATTCCCTATTTGCACGGCCTATTCCTCGATGCCGAGGATGCGCTGGCGCACCATTCCGAGCGGGCCGGTGAAGCGCAGTTGCGCGTCGCCGCGCCGGTATTTCCGCGCATCTCGAACGCCAACGACCTCGATCCGCTGCGCCTGCATCCCGCGATCGATTTCCGCTGGGTCGGGCCGGGGCAACCATTTCCGTCCTGCGATCTCATCATTTTGCCCGGTTCGAAGAGCGTCGCCGCCGATCTGGCCTGGCTGCGCAAACAGGGCCACGAGGCCGCGCTCATGCGCCACCTGCGCTATGGCGGAAAAGTGATCGGCCTGTGCGGCGGCTACCAGATGCTCGGCCTACGGCTGCACGACCCCGCCGGAATCGAAGGCGGGCCGGGCAGTATCGACGGCCTCGGCCTGCTCGACTGCGAAACCACGCTGGAAGCCGAGAAGCAGTTGCGCAACGTCACGGGACACCTGACGCTCGATGGATTGCCGGCCATGGCCGGCTACGAAATCCACATGGGCGTCACACGCGGTCCCGCGCTGGCCCGCCCCGCCGTGCGGCTCAACGATGGCCGCGTCGATGGCGCCGTTTCCGCTGACAACCAGGTTCTCGGCACCTACTGCCACGGCTTGTTCGACCGCCCGGAAGCGTTCGCCGCGCGGCTCGCCTGGGCGGGAGCGAAGGACATCGCGTCGGTTGATCTCGCGGCGCGCCGCGAAGCCGACCTCGACCGGCTGGCCGACGCGGTCGAAACAGCTCTTGGACCGACGCTCAATC
>JAUXNZ010000080.1 GCA_030682595.1 Rhodocyclaceae bacterium
TTGTGGATATAAGGAGGCCGTCATGTCCTGGAACATCGCCCAAGCCAAGCAGCAGTTTTCCGAAGTGGTTCGTCTGTCAGTTGAGGAACCGCAAATGATCTACAACCGCGATCGTTGTGTTGCCGCGGTGATCGATGCCGAAACCTTCAAGGCTTTCGACGAATGGCGCAAGACCGCCAAACACAAGACGCTCGGCGCAGTGTTTGCCGAGTTGCGGCGAATCGCGGCTGAGGACAACTATGAATTGCCGACACTGCCACGTTCCGCCACTGGCCGTCCTAACGCCTTTGTAGCCATGCTGGAAGAATGCGAGGAGGGCGCTCCTCATGAGCGTGCTGCTTGATACCAATATCGTCAGCGAGTTTTTCCGCCCGCGGCCGGATGGTGGCGTGCTTGCCTGGTCGGAGACAGCGAGTGATTATCTTGTTTCCGCTGTTACCGTCGAAGAAATCAGCTTTGGTCTCGCCTGGCGTCCAAACCAGCGCATCGCCGCCGCGTTCGATACCTTTCTCTCGACATGTCTGGTGCTGCCGATTACCCCCGAAATCGCCCAGCGCGCCGGCGAACTGCGCGGCGGCCTTGCCGCCCGCGGCGTCGTCCGCAGCCAGCCCGACATGCTCATCGCCGCCACCGCGCAAATCCACGCCCTCACGCTGGTGACGCGCAACACGGACGATTTCGCCGGCTGCGGTATTCCGGTGCTGAACCCGTTTTCCGTCTGATCCTTGTCTGCCCACCGCATCCTCAACGTCCCCCGGGACGGCATGATCCGCGCTTTTGCTGCCGCGCTGTGCGAGCGCGGTATCGTCGCCGACGCGGCGCAGCAGGCTGCTGCTGTCCGCCTGCAGCTTTTCTATGACGATCTGATCGCCTTCAAGGCGGCGCGGCGCAGCCGCCTGCGCAAGCTGCTGGTGCATCCGGCCTTGCCGAAGGGGGTCTGGTTCTGGGGCGGGGTCGGGCGCGGCAAGAGTTTCCTGATGGATTGTTTTTTCGCTGCCGTGCCTTACAACCGCAAGCGCCGCGTGCATTCTCATGCCTTCATGCGCGAGGTGCATGAACGGTTGCAGGCCTGCAAGCACGCGCCCGATCCGCTGGTAAAGGTGGCGGCGCAGGTGGCGAAAGAAACGCGGCTGATGTGCTTCGACGAGTTTCACATTGCCGACATCGCTGACGCGATGATCCTCGCGCGCCTGATGCAGGCGCTGTTCGACGCCGGCGTGCTGTTCTGTATCACCTCGAACTACCCGCCGGCCGGGCTTTACCCCAACGGTCTGCAGCGCGAACGCCTGCTGCCGACACTGGCGCTGCTCGATGACAAGCTCGACGTCATCGAGATCGACGCCGGCATCGACTATCGTTTGCGGGCGCTGGAACAGGCGAGTGTTTATCTGTTGCCTGCCGACGGCGCTGCTGCTGCACGACTCATGGAAATTTTTTCGGGAGTGGCCCATGGCGCAGGGCATGCGCGGCCGATCAGGGTGGCCGGGCGGGAAATTCCGGTGATCCACCGTGCGCCCGGCGTGCTCTGGTGCGACTTTGCCACGCTGTGCGGCGGGCCGCGCTCGCAGAACGATTATCTCGACATCGCGCACCGTTTCCACACCGTGTTCGTCTCGGCCGTGCCGCGCCTGGGGCCGGAGCAGGCCAACGCCGCGCGCCGCTTCACCTGGCTGGTCGATGTCTGTTACGACCACCGCGTCAAGCTGGTGGTAGCCGCAGCAGTACCGGCCGAGGAACTCTATGTCGCCGGGCCGCAGGCCGGGGAATTCAGGCGCACCGTGTCGCGCCTGATGGAAATGCGCTCACACGAATACCTGGCCAGCGAACACCGCCGCTACGAGACTCACGCCCCGGCCGACTGAAAGTCGGCGCTGGCAAGACGGCGCCTTATCTCCGCCACTGCGGATCGGGGCGCCAGGTGGTGATCCAGCCGGGCAGGTCGGCGGCGGGCATGGGACGGGCGATGCCATAGCCTTGGGCATGCGGACAGCCGAGGGCGAGCAGGGCGGCACCGATTTCCACGCTTTCGACGCCTTCGGCAATGACGCCGCGCCGGAATGCGCGCGTCAGGCTGATCACGCCGGAGACGATGGCGTAGTCCTCTTCGTCGGTCAGCAGGTCGCGCACAAAGCTCTGGTCAATTTTCAACACGTCAACTTTCAGCCGCTTGAAATAGGACAGCGAGGAGTAGCCCGTGCCGAAATCGTCGAGGGCGAACCGCACGCCCAGTGCATGGCAGGCGTCGATCACGCGCGCCACCAGCGCCATGTCTTCCAGGGCGACCGATTCGACGATTTCGAGTTCGAGCGCAGCGGGCGGCACCTCGGGGTGGCGCGCCAGAATGCCGGCCAGTTGTTCGCTGAAAGTTGGCGATTGCAGGTGGCGCGCCGAAATATTGACACTGACGGTCAGCGCCAGCCCCGTCTTGCGCCAGGCCGCCAGTTGCGTCAATGCGGTCTCGATCACCCATACGCCCAGCGGAATCGCGAAATTGCTGTCTTCGACGACCGGCATGAACCGGCCGGGCGGGATCAGGCCGTCTTGCGGATGCTGCCAGCGAATCAGTGCCTCGGCACCGAACACGGCACCATTGCTCATATCGACCTTGGGTTGGTAGTAAAGAACGAATTCGTTCTGGGTCAGCGCCGCCTCGATGCGCGCGCGGGCGCTGTGCTCGACTTCGGTCTGGCGGTCGCGCGCGGCGTCGAACAGGTGAAAACGGTTGCGGCCGGTTTGCTTGGCGATATACATGGCCTGGTCGGCGTGGCGCAGCAGGGTGTCGGTATCGGCATCGTCCAATGGGTAGAGGGTGACGCCGATACTCCCCGCGGTCTGCACCTCTTGCGCGTCGATGCGATAAGGCACGGCGATGGCATCGAGCAGGCGCTGCAGAGTCTGAGCGCATTCGTCGATGTTCGCCAGATCGTCGAGCAGCAGGGCGAATTCGTCGCCGCCCAGACGACACGCGCTGTCACCGGC
>JAUXNZ010000082.1 GCA_030682595.1 Rhodocyclaceae bacterium
GATCTTGACGACCTTGACCTTGTTCTCGTTGCCGATCACCTCGTCTCCCTATTTGATGGCGCCGGTGCGGCGGATATCCATGCGCAACGAGGCTTAGAACTTGAGTGCATTGCCACCGGTGGTGGTGTCTGGGTTGCCGAACATCACGCCGATCTTCATGCGGATCTGGTTGATGAAGATCACCAGGGTGTTGGTGCGCTTGATGTTGGAGGTGAGCTTGCGCAGCGCCTGGCTCATCAGGCGCGCCTGCAGGCCGGGCAACTGGTCGCCCATTTCGCCTTCGATCTCGGCCCGGGGCGTCAGCGCCGCCACCGAGTCAATGACGATGAGATCAACGCCGCCCGAGCGCACCAGCATGTCGGTGATTTCAAGGCCCTGCTCGCCGGTGTCCGGCTGGGAGATCAACAGGTCGGGCACATTGACGCCGAGCTTGGCGGCATAGCCCGGATCGAGCGCGTTTTCGGCGTCGATATAGGCCGCAACGCCGCCGGCCTTCTGGATTTCAGCCACCACATGCAGGCACAGCGTGGTTTTGCCGGACGATTCCGGGCCGTAGATTTCGACCACGCGGCCGCGCGGCAGGCCGCCGATGCCCAGCGCAATGTCCAGTCCCAGCGAACCGGTCGAGACGGTCTGGATGTCGTCGCTGGCCAGGCCTTCGCCCATCTTCATGATGGAGCCCTTGCCGAACTGCTTCTCGATTTGCGCCAGCGCGGCTTGCAGTGCCTTGGTTTTGTTGTCGTCCATGTTGTGCCTTTCTGAAAGTGGTTCTGATTAAGTGATGCGTTCCAGCAGACCGGTCAAGGCATGAATAACAGCTTGCCGCCGGATTCCTTCGCGATCACCATTAAAAAGTCGGCGCTCGGTAATTACTTCGTAGCTCGGCGGGCCGCTACGGCTTTCAGTGCAGGCTAACCGGCGTGAGCCGGTTAAGCACGCATCGCGTGCGGCCGGAGCTAAAAGTCGGCGCTGGCAGGACGGCGCCACGAGACCGCCAGCCGCATCGCGCCAGCACCAGCCAAAGCAGACGGTGCCCACCGGCTTGTCCTTCGATCCGCCCGTGGGGCCAGCAATGCCGGTAATCGCCAGGGCAATCGACGCACGCGAGTTTGCCAGCGCGCCTTGCGCCATTTCGCCCGCTGTTTCCAGGCTGACCGCACCGAATTGAGTTATGGTGTCCATACGAACACCAAGCATATCCGTTTTTGAGTCGTTTGTGTAAGTAACGAAGCCGCGCTCGAACCAGGCCGAACTGCCCGCCGTGTGCGTGATCACCTGCGCCGCCCAGCCGCCGGTGCAGGATTCGGCGGTCGCCACCAGCAGACCGCGTGCGCGGCAGGTCGCGCCAAGTGCTGCCGACAGGGCAACGAGCTCCGGTTCCATTAAATCAGACGATCCACGATGAGCTTGAAAAGCGCCAGCGTCAGCACCGTGTAAGCGGCGGCGACGGCATCGTCCATCATCACGCCGAAGCCGTTCTTGACCTGCTTGTCGAAGTAATCCGCTGGAGCCGGCTTGATGATGTCGTAGAAGCGGAACCAGAAAAATGCCGCCAGTTGCCAGTACCAATCCGTCGGTGTCAGCATGAGCACGGCCCAGAACGGCACGATCTCGTCCCAGACGATGCTGCCGTGGTCGGTTACGCCGAGCGCGCGGCCGGTGATCTGGCAGGCGGTGACGCCGAGCACGAAGGCCAGCAGCAAAAAAACCGCGAAGGCAAAATCATCCGGCAGCAGCCCGCGCAAGAAGGGATAGGTGAGCCAGGCAAACAGGGTTCCCGCGGTGCCGGAGGCCCATGGCGACAGGCCGCTGCCGAAACCGCAGGCCACGAGATGGGCCGGGTGGCGCAGCAGGAATGAAAGCGGTGGAGCGGGGGATTTTGGTTTGATCATGAGAAATGGTCGTAGCCGCGCCGTGCGATGTCAATCGGCTGGCCGGCCGGGTCAAGCACCGTGAGTCCGGTGCCGGTTTCGATCCTGCCGAGACAGGTCAGCGGCAGCGCCAATGTTGCGGTCAGCGCATCGATTTCGGCATGACGCGCCGCTGGCGCGGTGAAAATCAGCTCGTAGTCGTCGCCGCCCGCGAGATAGCAATTGCGGTCAAAAGTCGGCGCTGGCAGGGCGGCGGGTTGCAAGGTTGCGGCTATTTCCGATGCTTCGAGAATGTGACCGAGGTCGGCCAGCAGGCCGTCGGAAACATCGATGGCCGCCGTCGCGAGCCCGCGCAGGGCCAGCCCCAGGGCCACGCGCGGTTGTGGGCGGTGCAGGGCGGCCAGGCAGTCGGTGAGCGCTGGCGCACTCAGCACGGTTTGACCTTGCAGGTGGGCCAACCCCAGCGCGGCGCGGCCGGGGTGGCCGGAAACCCATATCTCGTCACCGACCGCTGCCCCGGAGCGCAGCAGCGCGGTGCCCGTCGGCACCTCGCCGAAGATCGTCACGCAAAAAACCCGTGGGCCCGGGAAACACGCCGGGCCGCCCCAAGTGTTTCCCTGCCCCCTGGGGGGAGGACGCTGCAGAGCAGCGTCTACGGGGGGGGACTTGGTGGTATCGCCGCCGATGACGTCGATGCCGAAAGCGTCCGCGCAGGCAAAGAAGCCGTGTGCGAACTTTTCAATCCAGGATTCGGTCGCCGCGGGTAGCGCGACGGCCAGCAGCGCCCAGCGCGGTTCCGCGCCCATCGCGGCCATGTCCGAGACATTCACTGCCAGGGTTTTCCAGCCGAGGTCTGCGGGATCGGCATCCGGCAGGAAGTGCGTGCCCGCGACCAGCATGTCGGTGGAGACGACCAGCTCACAGCCAGACGAAGGACGCACAATGGCGCCATCGTCGCCTCCGCCCAGCACCGTGTGGCTCACTGGGCGGCGGAAATAGCGGTCGATCAGGGCAAACTCGGAGGGCATGCCCGGATGTTACTTTGCCGCGGTTTCGTGCGGCCGCAATTGCGGCGCCAGCTTGTCGATGACACCATTGACGAACTTGTGGCCATCGGTGCCGCCGTAGGATTTGGTCAGCTCGATGGCCTCGTTGATAACGACCCGGTAGGGCGTTTCGGGGTGGTGCTTCAATTCGCAGGCGGCAATCAGCAGGATGCCGCGCTCGATCGGCGAGACTTCCGCCCAGGGGCGTTCGATGTGCGGTTCGAGCAGTGCCTGCAGGGCAACGGCATCCGTGAGGACGCCATCGAGCAGGCTGTCGTAGAGCTCGCGATTGACCCGATCGAAACCGGTGGCGGATTCCGCCTGGGTGATGATGGCTGCCGCATCCTGGCCGCCGACGAGATGTTGATAAAGCCCTTGCACGACGAATTCACGCGCGCGATGGCGTGGTGACGCCGGCTTGCCTGGTTTGCCTGTCGCGGCGGTGTTCACTTCACGGCTTTCAACAGATTCGCCATTTCGACGGCGCACTGGGCGGCTTCCATGCCCTTCTGGTGCATGCGCACCAGCGCCTGGTCGTCGTTCTCGACGGTCAGCACGGCGTTGGCGATGGGAATGCCGGTGGTCAGCTGCACGTCGGTGACGCCGCGCGCCGATTCGTTCGAGACAATCTCGAAATGATAGGTCTCGCCGCGAATCACGCAGCCCAGCGCCACCAGCGCATTGAACTTGCCGCTTTGCGCCATGGTTTGCAGGGTCAGCGGGATTTCCAATGCGCCTGGCACATTGACCAGCGTAACGGCGGACGAGGCCACGCCGAGACGGCGCAGTTCCTGGCAGCAACCCGAGAGCAGGCCCTCGCCCACTTCACGGTTGAAGCGCGCCATGACGATGCCGATGGAGAGGCCGGCGCCGCTCAGGTTGGACTCAATCTCGGCGAGGTCGGTGCAGGGTGCGCCGGGCGCGGGCGCGGCGGAGTTCGGGGTAAAGCTCATGACGCAACTCCTTCGGGAGAGAGATAGCCGCACACTTCGAGGCCAAAGCCGGCCATGCTCGGCATCTTGCGCGGGCTGGCCAGGAGCCGCATCTTGCCGACGCCCAGTTCGCGCAGGATCTGCGCGCCGATGCCATACAGACGCGGGTCCCATTTTTGTCCCGGATGGGCTTCGTCGGTATGCAAGGCATCGAGCAGGTCGGCGCCGGACTCATTGCGATGCAGCAGCACGATCACGCCGCAGTCGGCTTTGGCGATGGCCTGCATCGCCTGATCGACGGTGAAGGTATGGCGGCGGCTCTTGCAGTCGAGGAAGTCGAGCACCGAGACCGGCTCATGCACGCGCACCAAGGTTTCAAGCTCTGGGCGAATCGCGCCGCGCGTCAAGGTCAGATGCACGTCGCTGCTGGTCTGGTCGCGGAAGGCGCGCAGCCGGAAACTGCCGTGGGTGCAGACCACTTCCTTGTCGGCCACGCATTCGACGAGTTTCTCGTTTTCTGAACGGTAGTGGATCAGGTCGAGGATGGTGCCGATCTTCAGGCCATGTTCTTTCGCGAATTCCAGCAGGTCGGGCAGGCGCGCCATCGTGCCGTCGTCCTTGAGGATTTCGCAGATCACGGCCGCCGGCTCGCAACCCGCCATCTGCGCGAGGTCGCAGCCGGCTTCGGTGTGGCC
>JAUXNZ010000087.1 GCA_030682595.1 Rhodocyclaceae bacterium
ACGGTTGGCGCCAAAGTTGCCGTGGCGCATTTCTTCGGGCAGAAGCTCCAGAAGCACAAGCGCATCGGCACCAGCAACTGGGCCAGCCGGCGTTTGACCGCACAGCAACTGCTGTATGCGGCAAACGATGCGCAGGTGGCGCTGCGGGTTTATCGGGCCTGGCGGGAAACTCAGGAAGTGCAGGAAGCGCAGGGGGAGACGCTTGATCCGCCATCCCAAGGCCTCGATTGATTCCGCCGAGCATTGCTCTGTCACGGCCCTTCGTGTCTCTATCAGCCGGGTTGTGCGCGCACCGCCATTGCTGAACTGATGAAGGTGGGCGACGGATTGTTCTGCGAAGCGCGATGGGGTATTGGCAAAGTCCCATAATGGGACTATACTTTTTCCCATGCGAATCATTGCCGTCAGCCACCTGCGAGCCTTCTGGGAAAACAATCTGGATGCCGAGCAGCCTTTGAAATCGTGGGTGGATGAGGTGAAGAGGGCGACTTGGCGCCAGCCAGCGGATATCAAGGATCAATACCGCAGCGCCAGCGTTCTAAAGAACCGCCGGGTTGTCTTCAATATCAAGGGCAATGACTATCGTCTGGTGGTCTCGGTGGCATACCGCTACCAGGCCGTCTCCG
Organism: Rhodocyclaceae bacterium; assembly: GCA_030682595.1. Lineage (GTDB taxonomy): Bacteria > Pseudomonadota > Gammaproteobacteria > Burkholderiales > Rhodocyclaceae > Sulfuricystis. The sequence goes on from JAUXNZ010000087.1 coordinate 627, forward strand.
TGAAGTTCGTTGGTACGCATGGCGAGTACGATGCGATTGATGCCGAAACCGTTGAGATGGAGCACTGACATGGAAATTCGACCGATTCACACCAAAGCCGACTACAAAGACGCATTGCGTGAGGTGTCGGCGTATTTTGACAACGAACCAGAGCCCGGCACACCTGACGGGGATCGCTTCGAGGTGTTGATGACCCTGGTTGAGGCGTACGAGGCCAAAAACTTCCCCATCGACTTGCCCGATCCGGTCGAGGCCATCAAGTTCCGTATGGAGCAAGGTGGGCTAACCCCGAAGGACTTGGTGCCGGCCATTGGTCGCCTGAACCGGGTCTACGAAATCCTCGCCCGCAAGCGCCCCTTGACTCTCAATATGATCTGGCGGCTACACGAGAAATTCGGCATCCCCGCCGAAAGCCTGATTCGCCCGAGCAAATTGTCAGCCGCCGCCTGAGTTGGACTTCACTGGCAGCCCGCTTGCGACTGCATGCTGCGCGACAGCGTGAGTTCGTTGGATTGCGGCAGTTGTCTGTCTTGAATAGCCAGCATTCGTTACCTGGCATCATCTAGCCAGCCATCTTTCCAAGTACGCATAATCTATATTATGTCAAATTACAATAAATGATAACTCACGGGCGTCCGACTACTTTGGATATGAAATTCCTGTTGCCGCCGATCGGGATGATTAAACGGCTGACCGTAGCGACACAGGCGAGGGAGAAATTGCTGCCGCCGTTTCAGTCAGCCAGCGGTCCCCATCAACGCCGGCGACTTCGACTTCAGCACCGGATGCACAATCAAGGACAGGCAGTCGCGCCCTTCCCAGTTGATGACGTTGAGAAAAAGATCGCAGGGAAATTTCTCTGCGTCGCTGGAGACGGCCTGAAACGAGTGACTGACGCGACACAGAAAGCGCAGGCGTGGATTGGGCTGGCCATCACGCATCAATTCCCGAGCTTCCAACTGTGGCAATAGCAGCGAAACATGCTCACCCAGCAATTCTCCGCGCTCGTAGCCAAACAGAGCCTCGCAGCTGGAATTGCAATCGCAGATCATCCCATGCTCATCCAGCATCAACACCGAAGCTTCATCGCTGTCACGTGTCGTGATGTGGGCATACCCTGCTTTGGCTTGCCGTTCGGGATTTCCACTGACGCTATGCGTGGCGTGCATTAGCCAGCCCTCCTCTGGTTGAATTCCGACTCAGCCTGCAGCCAGTCATCGAGTTCCTGGCCGCTGGTAAAACCACGTGCTTCCGCCCGGTAATAGGCGCCAGTGGCGATGCTGTCGAAGCACTCACCCTTGACCTCCGGGTTAACTTTGCTTGTCATTTTTTCGTCAGGCACGGCCTTGCCGCCGATCTTGCCTTTTGGTGTCACTGAACGCATTTTCGTCTCCTTTTGAGAAGATTGTTGAAGCATGACGATGCTAGGCGATCATGATGAACTTTTGATGTCGACACTATTACGCGGGCCATCCTACCGAGCGATCGTAAAGAGTTGAATATGTGCTGACACGTAAGGGCAAACCCCTACAATGAAATGGTTATTGACGCGGTGGGCGCAGATGACTTATGTTGATCCAATGATCGTCTCCGGAATCATCAGAATGCCTCGCTGGAACAAGGAAATGCCAGCCTGGCCAAGGAAGGCCCACCGCATCCGGGAGGCACCATGAATACAAAAGATTCTTTCTCATCGCTCTCCGAGCCAGAATTGAGAGCCATGGCGGAACAGCGGCTGGTCCGCACCCCACGGAATGATGCTTCGGGCTGGTCCGCCGAGCGTTTGCTGCACGAACTGCAGGTTCATCAGATCGAACTGGAGATTCAGAATGAGGCCTTGCGTCAGTCCCAGCTGATTTTGGAAGAATCGCGTGACAGTTATCTGGATCTTTACGAATTTGCCCCGGTCGGTTACCTCACCCTCAGTGCAAGCGGACTGATCAGCGCAATCAATCTCACCGGTGCGACGATGCTCGGTGCCGACCGCAAGAAACTGCTGAATCACCGTTTCGACCGTTTCGTGGCAGCGGCGGATCTGAACGAATGGCAGAGGAAATTTGCCTACAGGCTGCAGCATGGCGGGCAACAAAGTCATGAACTGCGCCTCCAGCGCGAAGACGAGACGATCATTCATGTCCGCCTCGACAGCCATCTGGTTCAGTCCGACAATGCCCCACCGACGCTGCGCCTCACGCTCAACGATATCACTGCCTCCAAGCAGGCTTTGGCGGAGTTGCATGCCAGTGAAGATCGCCTCCGTCTGGCGAAGACCGCGGCAGGCTTGGGCATCTTCGATCGCGACATCGCCAGCGGCCGGCTCACATGGGATGAAAAGGCTCGCGAACTCTGGGGCGTCGGCCCCGATGACTTGGTCAGTTACGACACGTTCATGGCGGGCGTTCACCCGGATGACCGCGCGGCAACGACTGCCGCCATCGGGCGCGCCCTGGATCCCGATGGCAACGGCGAATTTGAGGCCGAATACCGCGTCGTCAGCCATGCCGACGGCACTATCCGGCAAATTGCAGCCAACGGCAAGTGCATCTTCAAGGGCGGACGCGCTGTCCGCTTGATCGGGACGCTCCTTGATATCACCCCGCGAAAACACCTGGAGCATGAACGGCGGAGGCGGCGCAACGAGATGGATACGCTTGTCAATCAACAGGTGGCGGCGCAGACGGCCGCGGCGATTGCCCACGAGTTGAACCAGCCCCTGGTCTCGATTTCCGCCTACAGCGAGGCGGCGCTGCGCATGCTGCGCAGCGGGGCGAAGAGTCCGGAG
>JAUXNZ010000109.1 GCA_030682595.1 Rhodocyclaceae bacterium
AATACAGCTTTGCGCCGGAGCAGCCCCAAGCAAACGCGACACGCGCCTCCAGGCGCAATCCGCTCCATCACAATTTCGGAGTCACCCGTAATTAACGAGCGCAGCGAGCAACAGTCACCTCCCCGCGAGGGGAGGTTGGGAGGGGCGGCCCCTATCTGGCCTCGAGCAGTTTCTTGTTGATGGTTACTTCGTGGCGCGCCTTTAGGGCTTCCATCCACGCCATCAAATCCTGCTCCGTCACGGTCTGCTCATAGCTTTGGCGCAAAGCAAGCGCGGCGGGGGGTTCGGTGCCGGATGCGGCATATTTCTTCACCGCGTCGATGCGGTAAAGCACATAAGCCCCGCCTGGCGCCTCGGCGCCGGCGTAGGCCGGAAGCTTGGCGGCATCAGCCCTGAAGACAGCGCGCACCGCCGCCGGAAACATCTGCGACGTATTAGGTGACTGCAGCGCCTGGGCGCGCGAAACGCTGCGCGCGGCGCTCCAGGTCACGGCAACATTTTCGCCTTGCTGCAGACGGGCGAGTTTGTCGGCCCCATCCTGGACGGCCAACTTGACCGCCTCCTGGCGCACCAGAATCTTCTCAATGACCGGCTGCAGCGACTCAAGCGCTGGCAGCTCCGCCGGACGGTATTCGATCACCCGCGCCGCGACCAGCGTATTTGGCCCCACCTCGACCGCTTCGGTGTTGCGCTTGTTCTTCAGCGCATCGTCGGAAAACAAGGCGGCCATCAGTTTGGCGTTGGTGAAAGGTGGCGTGGCAGCGCCTTCCCTGACAAACCAGTCGCTCTTCTGCGGGTCGAGCTTGAATTTCTCGATGACCGGCTTGAGACTATCCGACTGCTCATAGACCATGTTGGTGAAACTCTCGGCCGCCTCGGTATACTTTCTTGCTGCTGCGTGGCGTTTGAGTTCGGCGGCAATCCCTGCCCCGACTTCCTCGAAGGGCTGCGCCCGCTCGGCGCGCACCCCGGTCAGCTTGATGATGTGGAAGCCGAAATCCGAGCGAACCAGATCGGATATCTGGTTTTCCTTCAGCACAAATACCGCATCCTCAAAAGGCTTGACCATCATACCGCGACCGAACCAGTCGAGGTCGCCCCCTTTCGCGGCCGAACCAGTGTCTTGTGAATGCTGTCTGGCGAGCTTTTCGAAGTCAGCAGGTGATTTCTTCAGTTGCGCCAGAAGCTCCGCCGCCTTGGTCTCCGCGGCTCCGCTATCCGCTCCGCTGGCCGTGATCAGGATGTGGCTGGCGCGCCGCATTTCAGGCTGTTTGTAGCGGTTCGCCTCTGCGGCGTAGGCTTTTTTAACCTCCTCTTCGGTCACGCTGACCTGATTCGCAAACTGTTCCTGACTGAGCACGACGAACTCGGCCCGGATTTGCTCCGGTGTCTCGAACTGCTTGCGATTGGCATCGTAATAAATCTTGGCGGCGCCCGCCGCCAGCTTCACCCGGCCAGCATACTGCTCGGGGTGCAGGATGGCTTCGGCAATCTCCCGTTGTTCGAGTTGCGCACCCAGCCAGCGGTCGGCCGCGGAACGACTGGCGGGCGCCGCCTCGATCACGGCCGCCAGCGCCTGCTGCATGACGATATCCTGACGCAGGCGCGCCTCGAACATTTCCTTGCTCGTATTTTGCGCCGCCACCAGCGCCGCGTAGCGCTCCTTGGAAAATTGGCCGTTCTCCTGTAACTGCGGCACGGCGGCAATGAACGCCGCCAACTGGGCATCGCTCACCCCCAGCTTCGCCTGCTGCGCATTGACTGCCAGCAGCCGCTGGTTGATCAGCCGATCGAGCACCGCGCGGCGGAGCTCGGGACTATCGAGCAGCGCCGGATTCTGATTACCCAGCATCGGCCGCAGCTGCTCCTGTTGCTCGCGCAGCGCCTCCTGAAATTCGGTGATAGCAATCGGCGACCCGCCCACCGTGGCGATCTCACCCGAGCCGCCGGTCCGCACATAGGAATCGACTCCCCACAGCGCAAACGGAAAAATGATGATCACGAGAACCACCTTGATGAATGTTTTGCTGTTGCGTACGTAATCGAACATGACCGGGCTTTCGATGTAAAAAAAAGGCGAACCGCAGTTCGCCTTTTGATGATTCATTCACGGGTCGCCGGCTGGCGAGCGAAACTTTTGGTGGGTGCTGACGGGTTCGAACCGCCGACATTCGCCTTGTAAGGGCGACGCTCTACCAACTGAGCTAAGCACCCTCGCAAACCGGCACGACAAGGCTAAGCCGCGAGACGCGTAATTCTACCAAAGCATTCGCCATCAGTGCTTCAACAAACCGGAAGAAAGTGGCTTCTCTTCCGCTGCCGGCAACGCCGCAACAGGTACGTCCGCGACCGGTGCCAATACCTCCGGCAGTGGTTGAGGCATGCGTTCCAGAGCAATCTCGAGCACTTTGTCGATCCACTTCACCGGCTGAATTTCGATGCGGTTCTTGATCGCATCGGAAATCTCGGCGAGGTCCTTGACGTTTTCTTCCGGAATCAGCGCCAGGCGAATACCTCCACGCACGGCCGCCAGGAGCTTTTCCTTGAGACCGCCAATCGGCAACACTTCGCCGCGCAGCGTGATCTCGCCGGTCATGGCAATATCGGCGCGCACCGGGATGCCGGTCAGCACGGAAACGATCGCCGTGCAGATGGCGATACCGGCGGACGGTCCGTCCTTGGGCGTCGCTCCTTCGGGTAGATGGACGTGCAGGTCGTTCTTCTGATAAAAGTCCTCGGCGATGCCCAACTGCCTGGAGCGGCGGCGCACCACGGTCAGCGCGGCCTGGATCGATTCCTGCATCACGTCGCCGAGTTTTCCGGTGGTCAGGGTCTTGCCCTTGCCCGGCACGGCGACGGACTCGATGGTCAGCAACTCGCCGCCCACCTCCGTCCACGCCAGTCCGGTCACCTGGCCGACCTGATTTTCCTTTTCCGCCATGCCGAACGTGAAACGCTGCACGCCCAGATATTTGTCGAGGTTCTTGGCGTTGACGACGATCTTGCTCTTGCGCTTGTGCATGACCAGCGCCTTGACAACCTTGCGGCAGATCTTGGAAATTTCGCGCTCCAGGGCGCGCACGCCGGCTTCGCGGGTGTAATAGCGCACGATGTCGCGGAGGGCGTCCTCGGTCACCGACAATTCCTCGCGCTTGACGCCGTTGTTCTTCAGTTGCTTCGGCAACAGATAACGCTGCGCGATATTGACCTTCTCGTCCTCGGTGTAGCCTGCAAGGCGAATCACTTCCAGTCGATCCAGCAATGCGGAAGGAATGTTGAGCGAATTGGCGGTAGCGACGAACATCACATCCGAGAGATCGAAATCCACCTCGATGTAATGATCCTGGAAGGTATGGTTTTGTTCGGGATCGAGCACCTCAAGCAGGGCCGAGGACGGATCGCCACGAAAATCCATGCCAATCTTGTCGACTTCATCAAGAAGAAACAGCGGGTTCTTGACGCCGACCTTGCTCATGTTCTGCAGAATCTTGCCCGGCATGGAACCGATATAGGTACGACGGTGGCCGCGAATCTCGGCCTCGTCGCGCATGCCACCCAGCGCCATGCGCACAAACTGGCGATTGGTCGCCTTGGCAATCGACTGGCCAAGCGAGGTCTTGCCGACACCCGGGGGGCCGACGAGACACAGGATCGGCGCCTTGACCTTGTCAACACGCTGTTGCACGGCCAGGTACTCGACGATGCGTTCCTTGACCTTTTCCAGGCCATAGTGATCCCGATCGAGGATCTTTTCGGCAGCCGAGAGGTCCTTGGAAATACGTGACTTCTTTTTCCAGGGCAGGCCGACCAGCGCCTCGATGTAGTTGCGCACCACGGTCGCTTCGGCAGACATCGGCGACATCAGCTTGAGTTTCTTCATCTCGGCGTTGGCCTTGGTCAGGGCTTCCTTGCTCATGCCGGCCGCCTTGATCTTCTTCTCCATCTCGTCGATATCGGCGCCGTCTTCACCTTCGCCGAGTTCCTTCTGGATGGCCTTCACCTGCTCGTTGAGGTAATACTCGCGCTGGCTCTTTTCCATCTGGCGCTTGACGCGGCCACGAATGCGCTTTTCTACCTGCAGGATGTCGAGTTCGGTTTCCAGTTGCCCCAGCAATTTGTCGAGACGCTCATCCACCCCGAGCATTTCGAGGATTTCCTGTTTCAGTTCGAGCTTCATCGGCAGATGCGCGGCGATGGTATCCGCCAGGCGACCGGCCTCTTCAATACTGGCCAGCGAAGTCAGAATTTCCGGAGGGATTTTCTTGTTCAGCTTCACATACTGGTCGAACTGCGCCAGGATGGTGCGGCGCATCGCCTCGATCTCGTGGCTGCCGCGCTCATTGAGCGCCACCGGCGTCACTGCGGCGACAAACATCGTCTTTTGATCTTCGACCCGATCGATATGGGCGCGATAGGCGCCCTCGACCAGCACTTTGACCGTGCCGTCAGGCAGCTTGAGCATTTGCAGAATGTTGGCGACGCAGCCAATGTCATACAAATCGGCGGGATCTGGATCATCCTTGGCGGCCGATTTTTGCGCCACCAACAAAATACTCTTGCCCGCCTCCATGGCGGTCTCCAACGCCCTGATCGACTTGGGACGGCCGACGAAAAGCGGAATGACCATGTGCGGAAACACCACGACATCCCGCAACGGAAGCAGTGGTAATAAATTGTTTTCTTTAGAAAATTCGGTTTCGCCGGACATGGACGTTTCCTCTCTTGATTAGCTGTGAATCGCACATGGGGGCAGCCACAACAGATTCAACCCGCCACTCGGCGGTGGCGGGTGGATCAATTTGCGCCAGAAACCTTGGGCTGATCGGCATAGATCAGCAGTGGCTGACTGCCCGACTCGATCATGTTCTCGTCGATCACCACTTTAGTCACGTTCGACAGGCTGGGCAACTCGAACATGGTGTCAAGCAACACGTTTTCCATGATCGAACGCAGACCGCGCGCACCGGTCTTGCGCTTGACGGCCTTTTTGGCAATCGCCTGCAGTGCCGAGGGACGCACTTCCAGTTCGACGCCTTCCATCGCAAA
>JAUXNZ010000115.1 GCA_030682595.1 Rhodocyclaceae bacterium
GGCCAACAAGCAGGGCTGGCAGTTTTCCCCGCCCGCCGCCGCCACCGGCCGCCGCGTGCTGGTCGTCGGTTCCGGCCCGGCCGGCCTGTCCGCCGCCTATCATCTGACGCGCCTGGGCCACCAGGCGGTGATCTACGAAGCCGCACCGCTCGCCGGCGGCATGCTGCGTTTCGGCATTCCCAAATATCGCCTGCCGCGCGAAGTGCTCGACGCCGAAATCAAGCGGCTCACCGATTTCGGCGTGGAAATCCATCTGCAAACCAAGGTCACCGATGTGCAAAAAGCCCTGACGGACGGCTTTGACGCCGTGTTCCTCGGCGTCGGCGCGCACATCGCCAAGCGCGCCTACATCCCCGCCGGCGACGCCTGCAAGGTGCTCGACGCCGTCGCGGTGCTGCGCGGCATGGAAGGCGAGGCCGCGCCGCTGCTCGGCCGCAAGGTCGTCGTCTACGGCGGCGGCAACACCGCCCTCGACGTGGCGCGCACCGCGAAACGCCTCGGCGCGGAAGAGGCGATCATCGTCTATCGCCGCACCCGCGAGAAGATGCCGGCGCACCCCTTCGAGGTCGAAGAGGCGCTGCAGGAGGGCATCTCCATCAAATGGCTGACCACCATCAAGGAGGCCGGCATGAGTGAGGACGGCGGCGACATCATGGTCGAAAAGATGGCGCTTGACGACCAGGGCTTCCCGCAGCCGACTGGCGAGTTCGAGCGCATCGCCGCCGACTCGGTGGTGCTGGCGCTGGGTCAGGATGCCGACCTCTCCCTGCTGGAAAACGTGCCGGGGCTGGTCGTCAACAAGGGCCTGGTCGAGGTCGACGCCGGCATGATGACCGGCCATCCGGGCGTTTTCGCCGGCGGCGACATGGCCGGCAATGAGCGCACCGTCACGGTGGCGGTCGGCCACGGCAAGCTGGCCGCGCGCGCCATCGACGCCTGGCTCTCCGGCGCAACCTGGACCCCGCCGCCCCGCCATGAGCTCGCCACCTTCGAACGAATGAACCCCTGGTACTACTCCGACGCGCCCAAAACCCTGCGGCCGGTGCTCGACATCATCCGCCGCCAGTCCACCTTTGACGAAGTGCTGGGCGGACTGGACGAAACCAATGCGCTGTTCGAGGCGCGCCGCTGCATGTCCTGCGGCAACTGCTTCGAGTGCGACAACTGCTACGGCGTCTGCCCCGACAACGCCGTCATCAAACTCGGTCCGGGCAAACGCTTCAAGTTCAACCTCGACTACTGCAAGGGCTGCGGCATCTGCGCCACCGAATGCCCCTGCGGGGCGATCAAGATGGTGCCCGAGGAGAACTGACGCCGCCCGCGTCGCACCAGCCAAGGCCGGAGGAATCGATGAACAGTCAGAACAGCAGCATTTTGCGGATCCGCACGATCGACCCGGCGGCGCCTTTTCTTTGGATCAGGCGGGGACTGGCCGATCTGCGCGCCTGTCCCGGCCCGAGCCTGTTCTATGGCGTGTGTTTTGCATTCATGGGATTCCTCCTTGCCTATGTCCTGCGGGGCGAACCGGCCTACCTGGCCGCGGTGACCGCCGGCTTCCTGCTCCTCGGTCCGGCGCTTACCATCGGCGTCTGCGCAATCAGCCGGCGCAGAGAAATGGGCGCAGGCTGCGCGCTGTGGCCCACCCTGACGGCCTGGAAAGACAACAGCGCCAACCTCGGTCTGTTTTCGCTGGTGTTGATCGTGATCTTTCTCGTCTGGGCAAGAGCGTCGCTGGCCACGTTCGCCATGTTTTTTTCCGGTTCAATGCCTGATATCAAAAGCATGCTGATCCAGTTGGCGGCGCCGGAAAACTACGGATTTCTTTTCCTCTGGCTGGTGGTTGGCGCCATTTTTGCCTTGCTTGCCTTTTCCATCAGCATCATCGCGATTCCGCTGATGATTGACCGGCGCAGCAATGCCGTTACTGCCGCCCGGGCAAGCATCCAGGTGCTGCTGAAGAACCCCGGAGCCATGGCAATGTGGGCCGCGATCATTGCCTGGACGGGCGCGGCCAGCCTGCTGATGGGTTTCCTTGGCCTCATTTTTGTTGCCCCGCTGCTCGGCCATGCCTCATGGCATGCCTACCGTGATCTGGTCGAAACCGAATCCACCGGCGGCACGGGTTAGGGCGCGAAGCGTCCGCGCAGATACTCGATGATCTTCCCGGATTCATAAAGCCATTGGCTGGCGCCGGACGCGTCAGAGATTTTCAGGCAGGGCACCATGACGCGCCCGCCACCGCGCTCCAGATCGTCGCGATTGCCCTGATCATGCTGCGCATCGAGGCATTCGATGTCGAGAGACAGACGGCGCAGTTCCTGCCGCACCTTGATGCAGAACGGACAAGTCTTGAACTGGTACAAGGCGAGGCTCCGACACGCCTGATCCACCTGCTGCTGGAGCGCCGGTGGGCGCACCAGGCCCCTGGGCCGGGTGACAAATTCCCACAACAGCATGAACGGACCGATCACCACCCGCAGAGTCCTGAAGAAAAATCTGACAACAAATTTCATGGTCTGTACCTGTCGGCAGCTTCGCCTGAGCGAAAGGAATGCCCTGATTGTGCCAGAGTGACGCCGCTCCCATGTTGGCGGCGTGGCGGCTGACGCCGCACCCCATGCGGGGCACGCCGTCCCGCCAGCGCCGACTTTCAGGCGGCGCCCTGCTCGATGTTTCGCGCCCGCAACTGCCCGCAGCCGCCGCCGATGTCCTGCCCGGCCGACTGGCGCAATTTGGTCAGGATGCCGTGGCGGTAGAGATGGAGCGACATGGCCGCCGCGCGCTCCGCGGCGGGGCGGCGGAAAGCCAGGCCGGCAACGGCGTTGTAGGGAATGAAATTCATCACCGCGTATTTCCCTTTCAGCAGCCGGACGAGGCCGTCCAGTTCCGCGGCGCTGTCGTTGACGCCGTCGAGCAGGGTCCATTGATACTGGATCGGGTAGCCGGTGGCGCGGGCGTAGTCGTCGGCCAGTTCGACCAGCTCGGCCGGATCGATGCGCGGGGCTTTCGGCAGCAGGCGTGCGCGCAGCGCGGCGTCGGTTGAATGCAGCGACAGCGCCAATGCCGGCTTGACCGGGCCGCGCGGCAGCCGCTCGAACACTCGCCGGTCGCCGACGGTGGAAAACACCAGATTCTTGTGGCCGATCGCGCCTGCCGTGCCCAGCAGTTCAATGGCTTCGAGTACGTTATCGAGGTTGTGCGCCGGCTCGCCCATGCCCATGAAGACGACCCGTTTGACTGGGCGCCGCGTCCGGGCCAGCACCACCTGGGCGACAATCTCCATGCTGTCGAGCTGGCGCAGCAGGCCGTCCTGGCCCGTCTGACAGAACACGCAACCGACCGCGCAGCCTACCTGGGTCGACACGCACACGCCGTCGTTCGGCAGCAGCACGCTTTCGACCGTCTGGCCATCGGCCAGTTCGACCAGCAGGCGCATGGAATCGTCCGCGCCGGCGTGCTCGGAACGCAGGCGCGTCAGCGCCGCCAATTCCGCCGCAATGGCGGGCAAGGCGGCGCGTACCGGCAAGGGAAAATATTGATCGGCAGGCACCGGGCCACTGTCAAGCGGCCGGGCCTGCAGCCAGGCGCGCAGCACGCGCTCCGCATGGCAGGGCTTGGCGCCATGGTCGTGCAGACGCTGACGGAGTTGTTCGATGCGCATAAGAGGGGGAAATGCTAGCACCGGACAGAAAATCAGACGCCCGCAACGGCGTCAGCCAGAATTACTTGCTGGCGTTGAGCGTACTCACCACCCGCAGGAGGCGTTCGCGTACCTCGCGGGCAAGCGCCCGCAATTCCTTGTCGTGCTGAAACTCGCCGACCTGCAGGAAGACATCGGGATCGGCGATGCGCACCATGGAACCACCCGCCGGCGTGGCCTCGACCGTCACATTGCAGGGCAACATCAGGCCGACCTGCGCGTCATGCGAAAGTGCCCGCAGCGCCAGGGGTGGGTTGCAGGCGCCGAGAATGGCGTAGGGCCGAAAATCGGCATCGATCTTTTCCTTCAGCGTGGCGCGCACATCGATCCGGGTCAGGATGCCGAAACCTTCGGTTTTAAGGGCCGCGGTCACCAGTTCAATGGCATTTTCGTAGGGAGCGTTATCAAGTGCCACTTCAAAGGCAATACTCTGGGTACTCATGGATGTCTCCTGGTTGATGTGTCAATCCCAATTCAATATGAGGTCCGGAAACAAATAATCAACCTGACTTTCATGATCGGGGGCGAGCGCTCCGAACATGAAAACGCCCGCCCCCCTTTGCCCCCCTCGCGGGGGGGTTCTTAACGGCTCTGTACCCCATGCGGGGCATTTCATACCCGCTGCGGGGCACTCTGTCCTGCCAGTCCCGAAAAAAGGGATTCCCTTCGGTCAGCCGACTTTTCTCAAGCGGGCGCTGCCCCATAAGGCCCGGTCAGGGGCACAAAGGCGACGCGCAGCACATCCCGGCTTTGCACGCTGCCATCCGCGAGTTTTTCGATGACTTTCAACTGCTGGACCCGGCCCGGCACGCCAATCGGAATCACCAGCCGCCCGCCCGGCTTCAACTGCTCGACCAAGTGTGGAGGAATGTGCGGTGCGGCCGCGGTCACGAGAATGCCGTCGAAAGGCGCATGTTCCGCCCAGCCCTGATAGCCGTCGGCATTCCTGACCAGCACATTCGCATAGCCGAGCCGGGCCAGCACCTCCCCGGCCGCCGCCGCCAGCGCCGGGATGATCTCGACGCTATACACCTGGCGCACGATCTCCGCCAGCACCGCCGCCTGATAGCCCGAGCCGGTGCCGACTTCGAGGATCACGCTGTCCGCGCGCGGCGCGACCAGATCGGTCATCAGCGCGACGATGTAGGGCTGCGAAATGGTCTGGCCGTGGCCGATCGGCACCGGGCCATTGACGAAGGCATACAGACGACCCGACGGGGGAATGAACTGTTCGCGCGGCACTTTGGCGATGGCCGCCATCACCCGCGCATCAAGCGCATCCTTGCCGATTTCATGGCGCGTGTAGGCGACCTCATCCTCGATGTCGCGCAACATCGCCGTCTCGCCAGCGCCGACTTTGTGGGTCATCAGGATCGCGATAGCGTCGCCGCTGTGGCTGATGAAGCTGTCCGTCTGCAAGCCCGGACCAACGCCCTAACGCTGCCAGTGCACCCGCATAAGGTTCTCGGAGTCGTTGTAGTGAAACGCGAGCTCACCTTGATAAGCATGGTGCAACGCCTGGCCCAGGTCGCGTGCCAGATGCAGGTCCGTGGTGGTCACAAGCACGCCGGTCGGGGTGTCCGTGACGGCCATGATGCGGGCGAGCGGATGCTCACTCTTTTCCCGACTTTCATGATGACGCAGCAGGCTCATGATCTCGCTGCGGTGGGCAGAAAAGAAATCGCCCCCGATGTCGACGAAGCCGGCCGGATAGTCATCCCGGATGCGCTGACAGGCCGGGCAGACTACCAACTCCGCGCCCGCCGTCGGGGCGCCCCACTGCCAGCGCCCGGCATGATAGACGGATCCGCATTCCGAACAAACCGTCGGCTCCGCCAGCTTTTTCTGGAGCTTGTAAGTGTCATGGACGCGCTCCGGACGCAGCTGGTCGTGACGTACCGGTTGGAAACCGGGCAGCAGTTCAAATCGTGATTTCATGTTCGTACCTCTTGCCATGTTCGTGAAACACTCAGCCCCCGGCCGCATCCATTTCAGTACCCACACGCTAACAAGGTAGAACAAGCCGCATCGATTGCAAGGGAAATACGGGCACAACGGCGTGACAGGCCCCATGCGGGCGGTCTGTGCAGGCCGTCAGTCAGTGCTCCTCGATGTGGGGGACGGACCCCTCGGCGGGTTGGCCGGTCTCCGGGTCGATCCAGTCGGCGATGCCGATCTCGCTCTCGGCTTCCTGGAGTGATTCCCCGACTTCAATATTCGCGTCGGCGCTCTCCATGCCCTCAATCGCCTCCGCCAGGGTGGCGCAGGGGCCGAATTCCTCGCCGCCTTCCATAGCTTGCCAGTAGAAACCGTCCGGACGCTCGATGATGCGCGTGCGGTCGTAGCTGGCGGTAGTTTCGGTGATTCTTGTCATCTTGATGGCTCCCTCAGTTGTCGTCATCCACCGGCACCCGCAACACCGGCCGGACAAGAATACCCCTTCCGGACACCAGAAGTTCTGCCACAATCAAGTGGGAGGCGAGAGTCCATGGGTGAAGCGTCCGGTTTTGCGGTAGGCGCGGTTCCGGCGGCGAGTGGTCGCGCGCAAGAGCCTGCGGCCGGGGGTGGCTGTGTGTTCAGCGCGCGCGGCCTGACCAAGGTCTACAGGATGGGCGAGGTGGAGGTGCCGGCGCTACGCGGCATCGATCTCGAACTGACCGCCGGCGAACTGGTGGTGCTGCTGGGTCCGTCCGGCAGCGGCAAGTCGACCCTGCTCAACATCCTCGGCGGCCTCGACACACCCACCAGCGGCGAAGTCTGGTACCTCGACCACCAGCTCACCGGCGCGACCGAGCAGGACCTGACGCGCTTCCGCCGCGAGCACGTCGGCTTCGTTTTCCAGTTCTACAACCTGATTCCCAGCCTGACCGCGCGCGAAAACGTCGCGGCCGTGACCGAGATCGCCGAGTCCCCCATGCGCCCCGAGGAGGCCTTGGCGATGGTCGGCCTGGGCGAGCGCCTCGACCACTTCCCCGCCCAGATGTCGGGCGGCGAACAGCAGCGGGTGGCCATCGCCCGCGCCATCGCCAAGAATCCGGCGGTGCTGCTCTGCGACGAACCCACCGGCGCGCTCGACTCGCAGACCGGCGTGGTCGTGCTGGAGGCGCTGGAGAAGGTCAACCAGACCTTGGGCACGCTGACGGTGCTGATCACCCATAACGCCGGCATCGCCGCCATGGCCAACCGCGTGATCCGCCTGTCGGACGGCCACATCGTCGACATCCGCGCCAACGCGACCCGCAAGGCCGCGCGCGAACTGAGCTGGTAGCCGCCATGCGCGCCCTAGATCTCAAGCTGTTCCGCGATCTCTGGGCCATGCGCGGCCAGGTGCTGGCCATCGCAGCGGTGATCATGGGCGGGGTCGCCACGCTGGTGATGTCGCTGTCCACCTACGACTCGCTGGTGATCACCCGCGACCGCTTCTATCGCGACTACCGCTTCGCCGACGCCTTCGTCAACCTCAAGCGCGCGCCGGAGTCAGTGGCCGCGCGGCTCGCCGCCATTCCGGGCGTCGAGCGGGTCGAGACGCGGGTGCGGGCCGGGGTGAAGCTGGAGGTGGAAGGCTTCAGCGACCCGATCACCGGCCTGCTGTTCTCCCTGCCCGACGGGGCCGAGCCCCTGCTCAACACCCTGCACTTCAAGCGCGGCCGCTGGGTGCAGCCCGACAATGCCGACGAAGTCGTCGTCTCCGACACCTTCGCCGACGCCCACCGGCTCAATCCGGGCGACAAGCTCAGCGCCATTATCAACGGCAAGCGCAAGGCGCTGACCATCGTCGGCGTGGCGGTATCGCCCGAATATGTCTACCAGATCGCCCCCGGTTCGATGTTCCCGGACTTCAAGCGCTATGGCGTCCTGTGGATGGGACGCAACGCGCTGGGCGCCGCCTACGGCATGCAGGGGGCCTTCAACAACGCGACGCTGAGCCTGATCCCGGGCACGCCCGTGCAGGACGTCATCGACCGCGCGGATGCCCTGCTGGGCACCTATGGCGGCACGGGCGCCTATGCCCGCAAGGACCAGTTCTCGAACCGCTTCATCAACGAGGAACTCAACCAGTTGCAGATCACGGCCACCATCTTCCCGGCCATCTTCCTCGGCGTGGCGGCCTTCCTGCTCAACGTCGTGGTGGGCCGGCTGGTCGCCCTGCAGCGCGAGCAGATCGCCATCCTCAAGGCCTTCGGCTATTCCAGCCTGGCGATCGGCGGGCACTACGTGAAACTGGTGATGCTGGTGGTGCTGCTCGGGGTGGCGGGCGGCGTGGCGCTCGGCGCCTGGTTCGGCCAGGGCCTGTCCAACGTCTATATGGAAACGACCTTCCGTTTTCCCTATCTCGACTATCGGCTCGAAGCGGAGGTGATGCTGATCGCGCTGGCGGTGAGCGCCGTCGCGGCGGTGAGCGGCACCCTTTTCGCCGTCAACCGGGCAATCCGCCTGACGCCCGCCGAGGGCATGCGCGCCGAGACGCCGGCGCTGTATCGCACCACCGTATTCGAGCGCATCGGCCTGCAACGCTGGCACACCCAGCCCTCGCGGATGATCCTGCGCAACATCGAGCGGCGTCCGGTGAAATCGCTGTTCACGGTGTTCGGCATCGCCTGCGCCTGCGGTCTGATGATGGTCGGCAACTACCAGAAGGGCGCCATCGATTTCATGGTGGATGTGCAGTTCCGCCAGGCGTCGCGCGAGGACCTCGCCGTCACTTTCATCGAGCCGACCGGCAGCCGCGCGCTGCATGAACTGCAGGCCATGCCGGGCATCCGCCACGTCGAGGGCTTTCGCGACGTGCCGGCGATCCTGCGCTACCAGCATTATTCCTACCGTTCGGCCATCTACGGCATCCAGCCGGCAGGCGAGTTGCATCGCTCGCTGAACGCCGCCCTCAAGCCGATCCGCATACCGCCGGACGGCGTGGTGCTTACCGACCACCTGGCGCGCGAGATCCTGCACGTCGAGCCCGGCGACATGCTGACGGTGGAGATACTCGAAGGCAATCGTCCGGTGCGCCAGGTGCCGGTGCTCGGCATCACCAAGCAATATCTCGGCGTGTCGGCCTACATGCAGCAGGATTCGCTGAACGCCCTGCTGCGCGAGGGCAACGTGGTGTCCGGGGCCTATCTCGCTCTCGACCCGGGCATGGAAAGCGCCGTCTACGCCGAACTGCACGAGCGCCCCCGCGTGCTCGGCATGATCGCCAATGCCGCTGCCATCAAGAGTTTCTACGCCACCATCGGCGAGTTCGTGCTGTTCTACAACATGGTCGCCAGCCTGCTCGCCGGCTCCATCGGTTTCGGCGTGGTCTACAACAGCGCCCGCCTGGCGCTTTCCGAGCGGAGCCGGGAACTCGCGAGCCTCAGGGTGCTCGGCTTCACCCATGGCGAAATCGCCTACATCCTGCTCGGCGAACTGGCCCTGCTCACCCTGATCGCCATCCCGCTCGGTTTTCTGGTCGGCGTCGGGCTGTGCGGCATCCTGGTGCTCGCCTTCAAGAACGACCTCTACCGCCTGCCGCTGATCATCGAGCCGAGCAACTACGCCCTCGGGGCGACGGTGGTGGTGATTTCGGCGCTGGTTTCCGGCCTGCTGGTGTGGTACCGGCTGGGCCGGCTCGATCTGGTGGCGGTGTTGAAAACAAGGGAATGAAAAAACAGGCTAGGATGAAATCATGACGCGTGGACGGTTCGGTTTGCTTATTCTGGGTCTGCTGGTGGCAGCCGGCCTGATCTACGGCTTCATGCCGCGGCCGGTGCCCGTGGATGCGTTCACCACGGTCAAAGGGCCGCTGGCGGTCACCGTGGAGGAAGAAGCCAAGACGCGGGTGATGGAACGCTATGTGGTCTCCGCGCCGATGTCAGGTTATCTGCGGCGCATCGACCTCAAAGTGGGCGACGCCGTCACACGCGATCAGGTGCTGGCCGTGCTGGAACCCGTGCGCGCTGATGCGCTGGATGCGCGTAGCCGCGCCCAGGCGACATCGCAGGTGAGCGCAGCCGAAGCTTCACTGGCCGCAGCCCGCGAAAATGCCCGTGCCGCCGGCGCCGCAGACAAGCTGGCCCAGCAGGAACTGCTGCGCATCGAGAGCCTGACAGCGGCACGCTTCCTGTCTGCACAGGCGGTCGACCAGGCACGCAGCAATGCCAGCCGCAGCCAGGCCGTCCAGCAGGCCGCCGAGCATGCCGTCAATGTGGCCCGCTTCCAGCTGGATACCGCCCGCGTTGCGCTGACCGGCACCGCCAGCCTGCAGTCCGGCGCCAAAGCCGAAACGTTGAGCGTGCACGCCCCGATCCAGGCTCGGGTGCTCAAGCTGCTGCGCGAAAGCGAAGGCACCGTGCGGGCCGGCGAGCCACTGCTCGAAGTGGGCAATCCGGAGACCCTGGAAATCGCCGCGGAAGTGCTTTCGAATGCCGCAGTGCGCATCGCCCCGGGT
>JAUXNZ010000117.1 GCA_030682595.1 Rhodocyclaceae bacterium
CGCCAAACGCATGGCGCGCACCCTGATCGGGTGTTACCGGGAACGTCTGAGCGGCCTGATTGATGTAGGGAAGGCGCGCGGCGAAGTGGCGCCGGATATCGATACTGCAGCGGCCGTCATCGCTTTCATCGGCAGCATCCAGGGTCTGGTCATGCAATCGCTGCTGAGCGGCAAGGCGGGACAGATGCGGGCCGACGCACCAGGCGCTTTCGCCATTTACCGTCGCGGAATCAGGAGTGTCACATGAAGTCTGAACGCACACTCAAATGGCTGGCCATTGCCGCCATGATTTTCGGCATCCTGACCGTGTTCAGCGGTGGCCGCGCATTGTTCGGCGGTATGGAGGCGCGCGCCGAGCTTGGCAACATCGTGCCCTTCGTACTCTGGTTTAATTTCCTGGCCGGCTTTGTCTATGTCCTCGCCGGTGTGGCGCTATTGATGGCGCGACGCTGGGCTGCCCCGATGGCCATACTCCTGGCGGTGTCGACCGTTCTCGTCTTCCTGGTCTTTGCGGCATACATTGTTACCGGCGGGGCATTTGAAGCGCGCACCGTCGGCGCCCTGTCGCTGCGATCGCTGTTCTGGATCGCGGTGGCTCTGGTCGCCCTGCGTGCCATGAAGGCGACCGCGGTGGGGAGTAACCCGCGATGAACTTCTCCTTCGATCGTCGTACCATCCTCATTGCCGCCGCTGTCCTGCTGGTCGCCGTTTTGCTGCTGTTCGTCGCGCGCAGCGGGCCACTGGCGTCGATGCGCGTCACCGTCGCGCCGGTCGCGCGGGTCGATCTGGCGCCATTGCTGTTCGGCATCGGCGTCGTCGAAGCGCGGCGCAGCTATCTGGTCGGCCCCACCACTGCCGGGCGCGTGCGCTTCGTCGCCGTGGATGTCGGCGAAGTCGTGAAAGCCGGCCAGTTGCTGGCGGAGATGGACCCGGTCGACCTCGATCAGCGTCTTGCCGCAACCAGCGCGGCCGTTCACCGCGCACAGAGTGCTGTCGATACGGCGGCGGCGCAACTTGCCGACAGTGCCGCCCGACGCAATGTGGCTGCCGCCAATGCGCGCCGCTATGAGGAGTTGGGGCGCAAGGGTTTCGTCAGTTCCAGCGTGACCGAGGGCAAGACACAAGAGATGAATTCCGCGACGGCACAGGTTGCCGCCGCCGAAGCCGCGCTGGCCGGCTCGCGCCAGGATCTGGCCCGCCTTGATGCCGAACGCGCTGGCGCGCAACAGCAGCGCAGCAACCTGCGCCTGCTGGCGCCGGCGGACGGCGTAGTGACCGCGCGCGATGCCGAGCCGGGCTCGACCGTGGTCGCCGGACAGGCCGTCGTGCGGCTGGTCGCAGCCGACAGCCTGTGGCTCAAACTGCGCCTCGATCAGCATCGTGCGGCCGGCCTGCAAGTGGGGCTCCCGGCTGAAATCGTGTTGCGCTCACGTCCCGGCCAACTGCTTCCCGGAAAAGTCGCACGCATTGAAATGCTCGGCGACAGCGTGACCGAAGAGCGCATCGCCCAGGTGGCCTTCGACACGCCGCCGAAGGACGTGTCCATCGGCGAAATGAGCGAAATCACCTTGCACCCGCCGGGCGTCAAGCAGGCGCTGGCCGTGCCCGGTGCGGCAGTGCGCCTGCACGGAGGCAAGACCGGCGTCTGGCTGCTGGCTGCCGGCAAGCCGGAGTTTGTCCCGGTCAAGACGGGCACCAGCGGCGCCGACGGCAGGGTTCAGATCATCGACGGCCTCAAGGAGGGCGATATGGTAATCGTGTACAGCGAAGGTGAACTGACCGAGGACAGCCGCATCAAGGTGGTTGCCACCCTCACGGGTTCGTGAGCCCGTCATGATCACATCATGATCAGTCTGGCCGGCCGCGATATCCTGCATTCCTGGGGCAAGTTCGTCCTCACCGGGGTCGGTCTCGGCCTGCTGATCGGCGCCACGCTGACCATGGCCGGCGTCTATCGCGGCATGGTCGATGACGCGCGGGTACTGCTGACCAACAGCGGTGCCGACATCTGGGTGGTGCAGAAGGACACCCAGGGACCCTATGCCGAGGCGTCCAGCATCCGCGACGATGTGTATCGCGGCCTGCTCGGCATGCCCGGCGTGGCGCAGGCGGCGAACGTGACCTACCTGACTATGCAGGTGCGCCATGGCGCCCGCGAGAGTCGCAGCATGGTGGTCGGATTCGAACCGGGACAACCCGGAGAGCCGGGCTATCTGGTGGCGGGGCGACGCCTGGTGCGCAGTCACTACGAAGCCATCGTCGATGTGAAAACCGGCTTCCGCCTCGGCGAGCGCATCCGCATCCGCCGCCACGATTACGAAGTGGTTGGGTTGACGCAGCGGATGGTGTCGTCCGGTGGCGATCCGATGGTTTTCATTCCGCTCAAGGACGCGCAGGAAGCGCAGTTCCTCAAGGACAACGACGCGATCATCGCCGACCGCGCGCGCACGGCGGCCAACCCCGCCCTGAACCGCCCCGGCGTGCCCGGCCTGCTCGACGCGGTGACTGCGTCGCAGACCATCAATCACAGCGTCAATGCGGTGCTGGTAAAAGTCGGCGCTGGCGATACGGCGGAAACCGTGGCGCAGGAAATCCGCCGCTGGAAACACCTGCAGGCCTACACCCGCGAGCAGATGGAGGAGATCCTGATCGCCAAGCTGATCGCCACTTCGGCCAAGCAGATCGGCATGTTCCTCGCCATCCTCACCATCGTCAGCGCGGCGATTGTCGCCTTCATCATTTACACCATGACGCTGGGCAAGATTCGCGAAATCGCCGTGCTGAAACTGATCGGCACCCGCAACCGCACCATCGCCGGCATGATCCTGCAACAGGCGCTCGGCCTCGGCCTGATCGGCTTCGTGGTCGGCAAGATCTCCGCCACGCTGTGGGCGCCGGCCTTTCCCAAATACGTGCTGTTGGAGACGGCGGACGCCATGCGCGCCCTGGCCATCGTCATGCTGGTCTGCGCGCTGGCCAGTACGCTGGCCATTCGCGCCGCGCTGAAGGTCGACCCGGCGACGGCGATCGGAGGCTGAGATGGACGAAGGGATACACATCGAAGGCCTCAGTAAACGCTACGGCGCGGGCGACACCGCCGTCGATGCGTTGAAGGACGTCAACATGCGCATCGCGCCCGGCGAGGTGGTCGGCCTGGTCGGTCCCAGCGGATCGGGCAAGACCACGCTACTCAAGTGCCTCGGCGCGGTAATCGAACCGACGCGCGGCCGCATGACCCTCGGCGGAGAAGTGATCTACGACAGTGAGCAGGGCGGCTGGAAAACCAAGGATTTGCGCGCCTTGCGGCGCGACCGCATCGGCTTCATCTTCCAGGCGCCCTACCTGATTCCCTTCCTCGATGTCACCGACAACGTCGCCCTGCTACCGATGCTGGCGGGACGCGCGAATGGCACATCCCGGGTGCGTGCGCTGGAACTGCTGCAGGCGCTCGACGTCGCGCATCGCGCCAAGGCGCAACCGAGCGAGCTTTCCGGTGGCGAGCAGCAGCGCGTCTCGATCGCCCGCGCGCTGGCCAATCAGCCCCCGGTGATCCTCGCCGACGAACCCACCGCACCGCTCGACAGCCAGCGGGCACTGGCCGTGGTGCGCATCCTCAACCAGATGGCGAGCCAATACCAGACCGCGATTATTGTCGTCACCCACGACGAAAAAATCATTCCGACCTTCAAACGGATCTATCACATTCGCGACGGAAGGACGGTGGAAGATCCGGGGGAAGGACGCGAGATTTCCTAAAGAGGACCGTCAGCCGTCAAGCGATATCCAGCATCAAATGCCCAACCGGATCGGCGGCTGGCTTCACCTTGATTTCGATGTCGTAGCCGAGCCGATTCAGGCAATCCATCAGCTTGCGCTCGGACAGATTGGAAAAGTCGCCACGCATCATGTCGGACACCTTCGGTTGGGTGATCCCCATGCGCTTTGCTGCTTCTTGCTGGGTAAGCCCAAGCCGGCGCATGGCCTTCCTGATCTCGATCACCAAACCGGATTTGATCTTGATCTTGAGCTTGTCGGCATCGGGCAGACCCGAATCGGCAAAGACATTGCCATAACTGCGTTGCACCTCAACATCGTCAATGATTCGTTTTTTTATTTCTTGGCTCCTTGGCAAGCGCCTGATCAGTGCCGGGATTGAAGAGTATCTGGGGTGTTGGCGTGTAACGGAGTTTCAACTGAGGTAAGCCGCTGCCAGGAGAAGGCTTCAGCCTGCCCGCAGGTAGTCGCGCCGTTGAGCGTGGCGCCGTGACCGCGCAGGGCGGCGAAGGATTCATCATGCATCGGGTCGAAGACGATGCCGGCCTCGATGCGCCACAGTGACAGTGTTGGCTACACCACCGACCACCGAGGCACCGGCCTGGATTCCGCCACCACAAGAGTAAGCCGGCGAACTGTCATTTAGCGGGGCGCGGCGTCATGTCGCTCGCCTTCACACCGGCATCCGATTTGGCCTGGCTCATGAGCGCGGTGCAGTTGCTATTCTTGTCCTTGCCAAAGTCGAGCAGCGGTATCAGCGCGCCTATTCCTGCTGTCGCCACACCCAGAGCCACCGCGAGACCGCCGCGCGCGAGCGCGCCGCCCGCTTCAGGCCGCACCAGCGGGGTCTTGAACGTTCCGTTGACCGCGATGGGGCCGCGCAGCGATGCCAGACTAAAACCCTTGCTCTGAGACACCAATCTGAGGTGCAGCGATTCGTCGGCAAAGTTCACATGGCCGCTACCGGTAATGTTGACCTTGGACGTATCAAGCACCAAGGCCTCTACTTTGAAATCACCATCGACCGCTTTGAAATTACCCACCATGCAATGAATCGGGACCTGCGTGTCGCCGCCCAGCAGCACCCCGATCGAATTGGCGATGTCGAGGTTCGACAGCCTGAGCATTAACTCGCTGACCGACCCGCCATCCATGATCAGCGCTGCTTCGCCGTTCGCTGATGCGAGCATTTGCGCGATCGAGTTACCTTTGGCATCGAGTTTGGCGCGCCCCCCAATGGTGCCGGTACTGGCGCCAGCCAGCTTGGAAGCCGGGAACATCCGATCCAGTTGCAGACCTTTCGCGGTAATGTCTGCGTGTGTCAGGATGCTAGGTTTACGCCCGTCCATTTCGATTTGCGACACCAGATTTCCGCCGGCCACCCTGAAATCCAGCGGCGCGAGCTTTAGCTTACCGTTGCTGACGATGAGATGCGCACTCATTTTCTCGAGCGGCATTTTCTCGGTGAGAATATTCTCGCCACGAAAATGTACATTTGCGTCCGCTGCTAGCAGTTTTTCAAGGCTGAACGGCTCGGCCGGCAGAACCCTGTCTTTGGGCGGCGGAATCTGGCTCGACTTCGTGCCACGGTCAGCTCCTATGAAGCCGCCAAAATCTTTCATATCCAGTTTTTGCGACACCAGGTTGGCGGTTATCATTTGCGGACGCTTGCCCCGGTCGACCGCGAATTCTCCGGCGAGATCGCTGCGTCCGACGATACCTTTGAAGTGGTCAAAAATCCACATGTCATTGGTATGATTCAGGAATCCGGCGAGCTTGTATGGCGGTGTGGGTGGAATCGGCACACCTATGATCGGAAAGAGCAGCGCAAGGTCGCTGCCCTCGATCGTGAAGTTCAGTTTCTCTCCCTTTAGGCGCAGAGGATCAAGCAACGTACCTGCGACGCTGGCTTTGGTTGTCCCGAGCATTGCGCTCGCCTTGATCGGGTACGGACGGTCCGCGCTGCGCAGACTCAGCAAAGCCCCGCCTCGCGCGTAGAACGAGGCCGGCAGACCCTTGATGCGCCCTTTTCCCGTGACTTCCAGGCTGTCTTCGGGATGGTCTTTTTCGGCTGCAAGCGTTTTGACGTCAAGCGCCAGGTCGGTTTTGGTTGTCGGGTCGCGATACGTTGCACTGCCGTGATCAATGGTTAGTACATCGACGGTCGGAAATTCAAGCGGCTTGTTCTTGCTTCGCTCAGTGAAGGTCCAGTTGGGTGTGCCGTCCGGGCTTACTTCAAACGCAAAGTGAGGTTCGGATAAGGCTATCGCGGGAAATTCCACTCGGCCAGCCAGCAATTTCAAAAGGTCAATTCTGAAATCGAGGCGCTTGAGCGTGGCCATCGTGGGCTCGCGACCCCATGCCGCGTTCCCGATGACAATATCGTTGGCAACGATGCGCGGTCGCAATGAAAGATGGACGTTCAAATCGCCATTGATGGCAAAGGTTCTGCCGGTGGAACTGCTGACCTTGCGCGCGATCGGGTCGCGCAACGAGTTCCAGTCGAAGAACGCGACGACCAGAATGGTCAGCACGATAAGCGTGAGAAAAATTCCGCCTATCCCTTTGAGCGAACGCTGCAGCGTCATGGCGGTGGGGAAGGTGGCCCGCGGCGCTTCCATGCCGCCGCGCCGTGCTGAAGGACAAACGTCAACAGCCGCGCGCCATGGAGCGAGATGAGCGTCCGCACGAGACCTCGACTGGATGCCGTCGCAGCAGAGTCCGCGTTGTCCGGTAGGCCCGCAGACATGAGCGGATTCGCCGCAATATGGGCCGACGTATCAGTGACCAGCTTCTTCTGTGTGGCATTCAGACATTCGCCCTGTTCGCCAAGCCACTCGGCAGCCAGGGCGACTGACGCAGCCGCCTTGTCCACGACCTGGTGCGCCATTGCCGCAACCTGGTCAATCGCGGGCTCGCGTGTGCCTTCCTGCTTTGCTGTCGACGCACAACCGAGCGCCGTCGAAACCATCAGAATGCCAACCAGGTATGTTCACTTACGTGCGTTATTTGATTTGTCATGCCGTTTCCTTTGCACTAGATGCTCGGCTGAGCGATTTCAGACTACGAGCACTTTTCGCCGACCGATGCAGGCATGCCATCCTACGAGTCTTGCCAACGAGAAAGATCGATGAGGTCGGCGAAGAATAACTGGCCGGCGTATGAATGTCCGTGCGCTGCCGCACGTAAATCGGCTGGGCAAGGTCGCTCGCTGCTGACATTCGATACGGCACAAGTACGCCGGCTGCTCGCCGAAATCGGTGCCGGTGGCCGGCTCATGGCATTGGAAGGCATCGGCCCCATTACCGCCACGGCATTGGTTACCCGCGTGGGAAATGCTCGGGCATTCAAGAGCGGGCGTCAGTTCGCCGCCTGGCCGGGCCTGACGCCACGACAAAACTCAAGTGGCGGCAAGACCAGTCCGGGTGCCATCAGCGTTCAACAGCAGTTACTGAAATAAGCCGCTGCCAGGAGAAAGGTTCAGCTTGTCCGCAGGTAGTCGCGCCATTGCTCGAACAGGCGCCGGTCAGCGGCGCAGACGGCTGAACGCGGCACGAGATCGAGTTGTGCGGGGCGGCCGTCGAGGGTGTCGGCATGGCCGCCGGCCTCGGCGAGGATCAGGCTGCCGGCGGCGTAGTCCCACAGGCTTTGGCGGCCATGCAGATAGAGATGGAAGCGGCCCGCCGCCACCCAGCACCAGTCGAGCGCCACCGAGCCGATCGAGCGCTGCGATGAGTAGGGCGGCGTCGCGGCGATGCGCGCGGCCAGCGCGGCGGGCAGGCGCTTGAAGTCGATGCAGGCCGTGGCCTTGGCGAGCGGGATGCCGGGCGACGGGGCGCGCAGCGCCGCGCCGTTGAGCGTGGCGCCGTGACCGCGCAGGGCGGCGAAGGATTCATCGTGCATCGGGTCGAAAACGATGCCGGCCTCGATGCGGCCCTGGCGCATCAGGGCCAGCGAAACGGCGAACAACGGGATGCCGGCGGCGAAGTTGCTGGTGCCGTCGAGTGGATCGAGAATCCACAGCCCGCTGTCTTCAGCGCCAGGCGCTACGCCGGCCTCGACCAGCAGTCGTTGCTGTTCCGCCGCGGTCATTTCCTCGCCGAGCAGGGCGATGCCGGGGTGCCGTGCCGCCAGCGCCGACTTCAGGCGCGACTGCATCGCCAGGTCGGCCTCGGTCAACCAACTGCCATCCGCCTTCTCGTGGCGTGTGGTGCGGCGAAAGCGTTCGAGCAATTCCTCGCGCGCCGCAGTGCGGACGACTGTTTCAAGGGCGGCTAGGTCGGCTGGGGTCATGGCGGGCTGGCATGCAATGGTGATGGAATGAATATTGTATGTGCAGTCTTGCTGCGCCGCAGCGCATGGTGATCCGGGTGAGGTTGACTATCATGAAGCAGAGGACTTGCTAGCGAACAGCCAACGCGGGTTTGGCGACCATGAATTCTCCCGGCATGAGCATTGCCCAACAGGCGCCCGAGGCGGCGCTGGCCGCGCTGAGAAGCGGTGCGCAGGGCTTGTCGGCAGACGAGGCGCGCAGGCGTCTGGCGGAATTCGGCTTCAACCGGGTCGAGGCTGCCCCCCGCGAACCCTTGTGGCTGACGCTGCTGCGCGAATTCAGCCACTTCTTTGCGCTGATTCTCTGGCTGGCGGCGGGACTGGCTTTTCTGGCGGCGCACTTCGAGCCGGGGCAGGGCATGGCTGAACTGGGTTTGGCCATCATTGGCGTGATCGTCGTCAACGGCTGTTTCTCCTTCTGGCAGAGCTATCGGGCCGAGCAGGCGCTGGCGGCGTTGTGCCAGTTGCTGCCGCAGCAGGTGCAGGTGCGGCGCGACGGCCATACCCGCGAAGTTCCGGCGGCCGAACTGGTGCCCGGCGATCTGGTGCTGCTGGCCGAGGGCGTCAAGGTGCCGGCGGATTGCCGTCTGGTGGAGAGCTGGGGCCTGCGTGTGAACCTCGCCACGTTGACCGGCGAGTCGAAACCCATGGCGCGCAGCGCGGCGGTTGGGCTCGATGCGACGGCCGATCCACTGGCCGCGCGCAGCCTGGTGCTGGCCGGCACGCTGATCGTCGCGGGTGAATGCAGCGCCGTCGTTTACGCCACCGGCATGCGCACCGAGTTCGGCCGCATCGCCCACCTGGCGCAGACCGCCGGTGAAGTCGAATCGCCATTGCAGATTGAGATCCGCCGCGTTTCGCGGTTGGTCGCCCTGCTTGCGCTGGGTCTGGGCTTGCTGTTTTTTGCGATTGGCCAGGCCATCGGCCTGCCGTTCTGGGTCAATTTCATGTTCGCCATCGGCATCATTGTGGCAAACGTGCCGGAGGGGCTGCTGCCGACGGTAACGCTCTCCCTGGCTTTGGCCACCCAGCGCATGGCCCGGCGCAATGCGCTGGTGCGCCACCTGCCGGCGGTCGAGACGCTGGGCAGCGCAACGGTCATTCTGACCGACAAGACCGGCACCCTGACGCAGAATCGCATGACGGTGCGCGAACTGTTCGTTGGCGGGCGTCATCATCTCGCAGCGGAACGCTGGCCGCGCGCCGACGACCTGCGCTTGCGCGCCGTCGCCAGGTTCTGCCATGACCTCAAGTTTCCCGAGGGGGCCGAGGGGCGTTCTGCACCCAGCGGCGACCCGATGGAAATCGCCCTGTGGCAGTTCGCCGGGGCCATTCCCGAGCTTGGCCAGCGCGCGGGTGAAATAGCGTTTGACGCCGAACGGCGGCGCATGTCTGTCATCACGCGGGAATCCGGGGGGGGCGGTTTTCTGTGGTGCAAGGGTGCGCCCGAGACGCTGCTGCCGTTGTGCGCGACCTGGCTCGACGGCGACGCTGCGCGGCCTTTCGATGCGGCAGCGCAGGACATCTTTCACCGCGCCCACGAAGACATGACCCACCGTGGCATGCGCGTGCTGGCACTGGCCTGGAAACCCCTTGCCGCCGCCGCCACTGTTGAACCCACAGAGGACGGCCTGGAATTGTGCGGCCTGGTCGGCCTCGAAGATCCGCCGCGTCCCGATGTGCATGAGGCGGTGACCCGCTGCCATGAGGCCGGCATCCGCGTCATCATGGTCACCGGCGACCACCCGCAAACGGCCGTGGCGCTGGCGCGCGAAGTGGATGTGGTGCGCACGCCGGCGCCGCTGGTGATCACCGGCGAGCAGGTGCGGCGGATGGATGCGGCCCACCTGCAACTGGCGCTCGATGCGCCGGAGATCCTGTTTGCGCGCGTCAGCGCCGAGCAGAAGATGCTCATTGTCCAGGCCTTGCAGCGCAAGGGCGAGATCGTCGCGGTGACCGGCGACGGCGTCAATGACGCACCGGCGCTGAAGACGGCGGACATCGGCATTGCCATGGGCCTGTCCGGTACCGATGTCGCCCGCGAAGCAGCCGACATCGTGCTGCTCGACGACCACTTCGCCACCATCGTCAATGCCATCGAGGAAGGCCGCGCGGTGTTCGAGAACATCCGCAAGTTCCTCACCTACATCCTGACTTCGAACATCCCCGAGATCGTGCCCTACCTGGCCTTCGTGCTGTTCCGCATTCCGCTGCCGCTCACCGTGATCCAGATTCTGGCGGTCGATCTCGGTACCGACATGCTCCCGGCGCTGGCGCTGGGCGCCGAACGGCCGCACGCCGACGTGATGCGCCGGCCACCGCGACCGCGCCACGAGCGGCTGCTGTCATGGCCGTTACTGGCGCGGGCCTACCTGTTCCTCGGTCCGCTCGAGGCGCTGGGGGCCATGGCCGCGTTCTTCTTCGTCCTCGGCGCCAGCGGCTGGCAGTACGGCCAGATACCCGTGCCGGGCGATCCGCTGTATCCGGCCTACCTTGCCGCCACGACCGCCTGCCTCGTCGCCATCGTGCTGGCGCAGATGGTCAACGTCTTCGTCTGCCGGCATCCGCTCTTGCCCGCCTGGCGCTTTCCCCTGTTCGAAAATCGCCTGCTGCTGGCCGGCCTTGCCGCCGAAGCCGGCCTGCTGTTGGCCATCGTTTACACCCCGTGGGGCAATCACCTGTTCGGTACGGCGCCTTTGCCGGTTGACGTCTGGCTCTTCGTGCTGCCCTTTGTCCTGCTGCTGGGGGTGGCCGAAGAGGTGCGCAAGGGGTTGCGGCGACGGATCGTGGCACGCCTCGCTGCACCGCATTAACGCCGGGGGGGCTGGCCTTTTGGCGTTGGCGGTTTCTTTGCGGGCTTGGGGGTGGGTTTTTCTTTTTTTCTTTGCCGGGCCGGTGGTTTCGGGTTGCCGTAGTCCTGATGCATCTGCGCCAGTTCGGCCAGTTGCATGGCGACCTGGTAGTTGACCGAGCCAGCGGGAATCTCGCCCTTCTCATCGGGTTCCCCGGCGGGCAGGCCGGTCAGCAGTTCCATCGCCTCGTCGATGTTAGTGACGGGCCACACGTGGAAGCGCCCCTGCCGCACCGCCTCGACGACTTCCTGGCGCAGCATCAGATGGCAGACATTGGCGGCGGGGATCAGCACGCCCTGTTCTCCGGACAGGCCGCGCGCGGCACAGATGTCGAAGAAACCCTCGATCTTCTCGTTGATGCCGCCGACCGGTTGCACCACGCCGAACTGATTGACCGATCCGGTGACCGCGAGCGACTGGCGGATCGGGATGCCGGACAGGGCGGAGAGCAGGGCGGCCAGTTCGGCCAGCGAGGCGCTGTCGCCTTCGACGCCGCCGTAGGATTGCTCGAACACCAGGCTGGCCTTGAGCGAGAGCGGCGTGGCCCAACCAAAACGGGCGGCCAGGAAGGAAGAAAGGATCAGCACGCCCTTGGAATGAATCGGCCCGCCGAGTTCGACTTCGCGCTCGATGTCGATCACTTCGCCTTCGCCCATGCGCACCGTCGCGGTGATGCGCACCGGGTGCGCGAAACTGCTTTCGCCGAGCGGCACCACGGCCAGGCCGTTGATCTGGCCGGCATGTGCGCCCGCGGTATCGACCAGCCAGTGGCCGCGCAAAATCTCTTCCTGATAGCGCTGGCGCAGGTTTTCGTGGCGGCGCCGGTGGGCATCCAGCGCCATCTCGACATGCGTGCGTTCGATCAGGGGGGCGTTGGCCTGGGCCGCAAAGTGATCGGCTTCGCGCATCAGGTTGTCGAGCCGCTGGGTCTGGGTGGTGAGCCGCTGGGCGTCGTTCGCCAGGCGGGCGGCGTGTTCGATGATGCGCGCCACGGCCGCGGCCGATAGCGGACGCAGTCCCACCCGACGTGCCAGGGTGGCGACCAGCCGCGCATAGTGGATCGTGTTTTCCGGGTTGCGCTCGATTTCGCTTGCCATGTCGGCGTTGATCTTGAAGAGCGCCGCAAAGTCCGGGTCAAACTCGGAAAGCAGATAGTAGATGATGCGTTCGCCGATCAGCACCACCTTGACATCAAGCGGCGCCGGATCGGGTTCCATCTGGGTGGTGCTGGTCAGCCCGATCAGTTCGGAGAGCGATTCGATCCGCACCTCACCCGATTGGAGGGCGCGTTTGAGTCCTTCCCAGGCATAGGGCTGGGTCAATACCTTCAGGGCATCGAGCACCAGAAAACCACCGTTGGCGCGATGCAGGGCGCCTGCCTTGATCAGCATGAAATTGGTGACCAGCGTGCCCATGTGCACCAGATGTTCGATGCGCCCGACCAGGTTTTGCAGGGTCGGGTGGTCTTCATAGACCACCGGACGTTCACCCGTGGCCGGATTCTCCACCAGCAGATTGACCAGGTAGCGCTGGATCGAGATGGTGCCCGAGTAGGCGGTGGTATCCGCATCCTCGTCGCCCTTGGTCGATTCGCGCAGGGATTCGCCGCTCGCGGCGATGTCCTGCATGACGGCATCAAGATAGCGGGTGACCTCGGGCAGGTCGGCATAACCCGGTTTGAGTTCCTCGATCAGGTGGCCCACCGCCAGTTTGAGCGCATCGCTGGCGGTCTCCCGAATTTTGTTTTGCACCTCGCGCCGCCAGCGCGGGAACTCATTCATCAGTCGATGCAGTTGCTCGTGAAACACGTCGATCCGCTGCCCGAATTCCTGCTGGCGCTCTTCCGGCAACTGCTCGAATTCTTCCTGGGAGAAGGTTTCTTCGCCATCCTTGATCGGCGCAAAGAGAAAGCCTTGCGAGGTGTGCAGCAGCGCAATGCCCTGCTCGCCGGATTCATGGCCGAGATGGCGCAAGGCCGTTTCTTCGCGTTGTTTTTCTTCCTCCTGCAAGGACTCGATGCGACGGCGGTATTCATCGCTTTCAAAAGCCGCGGCGATGGTCGGCCCCAGTTCGCGGACAAAGCGCTGCAGGTCGTCGCGCAGGCGGGCGCCCCGGCCGCACGGCAGGCGCAACAGGTGCGCCCGGGCCGGGGTGACGAAATTGTTGACATAGCACCAGTCCGCCGGCGCCGCGCCGCTCTTGCGCTCCGTTTCGAGCAACTGGTCGATGATGGCGTGACGGCCGCTACCCGTGTCGCCCAGCACGAACAGGTTGTAACCCTCTTGCTTGATGTCGAGTCCGAGATGAACGGCCTCGACGGCGCGCGGATGAATTTGCGCGGCGTCGAGATCGGGTAGCGCCGCGGTGCTGTCGCAATTGATGGCGGCCGGATCGCAGGGGGTAGAGAGAGCTTCCGGGGGCAGCGGGACGAGTGGGCGCATGACGTTTCTGGTTTGGCGGAGATTTTTTTGTGAGGATAACCCTGCTCAGGCCAAATCGGGAACATGATTTTTCTGCCACGGCGCGACCGTGATCGCAGGGGGAAAATTCGTCTGGAATGGTCTATGTTTGGCTTGGAGTGTTTCGCTGCTGCTCATTAACCAAGGAGAACCGTCATGAACCTGATCAAGTGGAATCCCTTCAGCGAGCTGGAGGACATTTCCAGCCGTCTGAATCAAATCTTCGGGCGGTCCGCCGCGTCGGCTACGGCGGGCCACGAAATGATGAAAGTGGCGGATTGGGCGCCTTCCGTCGATATCAGCGAAACGGATCAGGCGTTCCTGATCAAAGCCGAAATACCCGGGGTGAAGAAGGAGGATGTCAAGGTCACTGTCGATAACGGCGTTCTCACCATCCAGGGTGAGCGCAAGATGGAAAAGGAAGAGAAGGGCAAGACGTTTCACCGCATCGAGCGTTCATACGGCAGTTTTGTCCGCAGCTTCCGCGTGCCTGCGGGCGTTGACGACAGCAAGGCGAAGGCCGAGTTCAAGGACGGCATGATCAACGTCACGCTGCCCAAGTCCGAGAAGGCCAAGAGCAAGTCGGTCGAAATCGCCGTGGCGTGAGAGTTGCGGCCCCGCTCGTCAGAGCGGGGCCGCTGGGGTGGGCTCCCTGTAAAATGCAGGGAAATCTTCAGGATCGCCCCGTACCCCATGGTTTCCGTTGTCCACTCCCTGCCCGATTCGGGTATTGATGAAAAAACCCTGAACCGTCTCGCCGCCGGTCTCTCGGGTGAAGGCGTCGATCGGCTGGTGGAAGCCATTGGCCATGCCCGCGAGTTGTATGGCGACGCAAAAGTCGGCACTGGCGAGACGGCGTTCGGGCATGGCCTGGGTGCCGCGCTGATCCTCGCCTCGTTGAATCTTGACCTGGATAGCCGGTTGGCGGCGCTGCTGTTTGCCGTGCCCGACCATCTGGAGCACTCCCGTGAAAAGATCGCCGCCCGCTGGGGCGCGCCAGTGGCCGATCTGGTTGATGGTCTCCATCGCCTGAAACACCTGCGGCCGCTCACCTTGGCCACCACGCAAAGCGCTCAAGGCGTGCAGGCGCAAGCTGAAATCATGCGCAAGATGCTACTGGCGCTGGCGGCCGATATCCGCGTCGTGCTGGTGCGGCTGGCCTCGCGCACCCAGACCTTGCGCTGGTTCGCCGACCACGACACGCCCGAGCGCGCCGCCATCGCCAAGGAGAGCCAGCAGATCTATGCGCCGCTCGCCAACCGCCTCGGCGTCTGGCAGATCAAGTGGGAAATCGAGGACCTGTCATTCCGCTTCACCGAACCAGCGGCCTACAAGCGCATCGCCAAAATGCTCGACGAGACGCGCCTGGAGCGTGAGTCATTCATCACCACGGCGGTGGCACGGCTGAAGGATGAACTGGCGAAATCCGGTGTCACGCACGCCGAGGTCTATGGCCGCCCCAAGCACATCTACAGCATCTGGAACAAGATGCGCCAGAAGGATATCGAGTTCGCCGAAGTTTATGACGTGCGGGCGCTGCGCATCATTCTTGACGAGGTGCGCGATTGCTATACGGCACTGGGTATCGTGCATGCGCTGTGGCAGCCCATTCACGGCGAGTTCGACGATTACATTTCGCATCCGAAGGGCAACCATTACCGCTCCCTGCATACTGCCGTGCTGGCCGAGGACGGCCGGGCGTTTGAAGTGCAGATTCGCACCCAGGAGATGCACCAGCATGCCGAGATGGGCGTCGCCGCCCACTGGCGCTACAAGGAAAGCGGCACGTCGGCCAGGGCCGATTCGGCTTACGACGACAAGATCGCCTGGCTGCGGCAGCTCTTGTCGTGGCGCGACGAGATCACCGACTCGGCAGACTGGGTCGAACAGTTCAAGCGCGCCGCGCTCGACGACACTATTTATGTCATGACGCCGCAGGGCCGCGTCATCGATCTCGCCAAGGGCGCGACACCGATCGACTTCGCCTATCGCGTGCATACCGACCTGGGCCACCGCTGCCGCGGCGCCAAGGTCGACGGCCATCTGGTGCCGCTCAACACACCCCTGCACAGCGGTCAGCAGGTCGAGATCACCGTCGCCAAGAGCGGCGGGCCGTCGCGCGACTGGCTGTCGGCAACCCAGGGCTATCTGGCAACCGCGCGCGCCCGGACGAAGGTCAAGGCCTGGTTCGCCGCCCAGCAGGAAACGGCCATGCTGGCAGAAGGGCGCGCCTTCGTGCTCCGCGAGCTACAGCGCGATGGGGCGACACAGGCCAATCACGAAGACCTGGCGCACAAGCTTGGCTTCAAGCGTACCGATGATCTGTTCCTGGCCGCCGCGCGCGGCGAGGTCGGCATGCGGGCGATCCAGGTTGCCTTGCGTGGCGAAGTGACACCGACCGAACCCGAACCCGAGATCGAGACGCATGTCGCCAAGGCCGAGCCGGGCGGCAGCGGCCAGATTCTGGTGGTCGGCATGGACAAGCTGATGACGCAACTGGGCCGCTGCTGCAAGCCGGTGCCGCCCGATGCCATCGCCGGCTTTGTCACGCGCGGGCGCGGCGTTTCGGTGCATCGCGTCGAATGCGCCAATTTCC
>JAUXNZ010000118.1 GCA_030682595.1 Rhodocyclaceae bacterium
TCCCCGGAAAAACTCGCCGCAATCCGCGACGAGGTGGCCGACACGCTGATCTACCTGGTCGAACTGGCCGATGCGCTAGACATCGACCTGATCGCCGCCGCGAAGGACAAGATCGCCAAGAACGCGCTCAAGTATCCCGCCCCGCAATAGTCGGCGCTGGCGTGCTCGCGCCCAATCCACCGCTGCGGTCGGTGGTGCCGGCACCGTGGGGAAGATTCTCAATCACATCGGCGAATCCACCCAGCCACCGAGAATCGCACCGGCGCGGGAGACTCTCGCGCATCCGGGGCTGACAGTGCCGGATTGACGATGCGACATGGGAATTCCCCGGCCCTACGCGGATGATTGAGGGAAAACTTCGTGGGCTCTACGGGCCGCCGAGGCAAAATACTTGACTGGACCTATCCATAAAAGCCTGGCTGATGGGCGGATAAATCTCCTACAATGCGCCTTCGCCGCGTCCATGGCGGTGTGTCATCCATCCGGCGTCGCTACCTACCGGCCCCGGGCCAACCCAGTACGGAATCAACGAACAGGAGGCAAATATATGAACAAAGTCGTGAAATCGCTCGTGGCGTTCGCTACCGGAGCCGCCCTGCTTGCCGGTGGCGCCATGGCGCAGGACCGCAAGGGCTGGCCGCGTAGCCTGACCATCGGCACCGCCAGCCAGGGCGGCGTCTATTTCGTCTACGGCAATGGCCTGGCCGGCTACATCGGCGAAGCCCTGAAGATCAACTCCAGCGGCGAGGTCACCGGCGGCCCGACCGTCAATGCCACCCTGGTGCAGAACAAGGAACACGGCATCGGCCTGGTGACCATGGGCCCGATGTATGACGCCTGGACCGGCAAGAGCCCGCTGGCCCCCGGCCTCAAGCATACCGACGTGCGCGCCTTGTTCGCCATGTATGAAACGCCCTTCCACGCCGTGGCGATGCGCAAGTCGAACATCAAGTCGATTGCCGACCTGAAGGGCAAGCGCGTCAGCGTCGGTCCCGCCGGCGGCACCGCCGACGGCTACTGGCCGCGCTTCCTGCAGGAACTGGGCGTGAACGCCACCATCACGCGCAGCGGCGCGGCGGATGCCGCCAGCCAGCTCAAGGACGGCCTGATCGACGCCTTCCTGTTCGCTGCCGGCCTGCCCATCGGCGCCTTCTCGCAACTGGCCGCCGAAGCGGACGTCGTCACCTTCGCCTTCACGCCGGAAGAGCACGCCAAGGTTGTCAAGGCCTTCCCCGAAGTGTCGCCGTTCAAGATTCCCGCCAACACCTACACGGTGCAGAAGGAAGACAACAACTCGGTGGCCATGTGGAACTACGCCGTCGTGCATAAGGAGATGCCGGAGAGCCTGGCCTACGAGGTCACCAAGCTGGTGCTGGAAAACAATCCGCGCATGGTGCAGATCCACGCCGCCGCCAAGGGCACGGTGCTGCAGAACTGGAACAACAACAGCTTCCTGCCCTACCACAAGGGTGCGGTGCGCTACTACCAGGAAAAGGGCATCACCATTCCCGCCAAACTGAAGGACTGATCGACCGCTCTGCTGTCGGCTGCAATCCGGCCGGAGGACGTCCCTCCGGCCGGATTTCGTTGTCAATAAGAATGATCCAGTGGGCACCGAGGAGAAAACCACATGAGCAGCGAAACATCCGCGGCCGGTAACGCATCGCCAGCGCCCGACAAGGGCAACCTTGCCGCCGGCGTCGACGCCGAAATCGTCG
Organism: Rhodocyclaceae bacterium; assembly: GCA_030682595.1. Lineage (GTDB taxonomy): Bacteria > Pseudomonadota > Gammaproteobacteria > Burkholderiales > Rhodocyclaceae > Sulfuricystis. The sequence continues at coordinate 1,719 of JAUXNZ010000118.1, forward strand.
TCGCCAACCAGCGCGTATTCACCGGCGGCCTGGGACTAGCTTTCGCAACCGCCTGCGTGCTTTACACGGCCTTCCATGTCTTCGTGATGAACTTCTACCCGCTGGAGACCTGGGTGTACCGGCTCAGCCACGTGGCGGGCGGCCTCGCCCTGGGTTTCATGTATTTTTCGGCCCGCGCCTTTCCCGTCGGACAGGCCGTCCGCCGGCCCTTCACCCCGCTGGAATGGGCCTGCCTGCTACCCGCCGCCGCGGCCATCTTCACCGCGCTGTTGCAGATCCTCTACGCCATCGCCACCGACGACCGCGTGCCCACCGGCGCGCCGCCGGACAAGATGCTGTACACCTTCGGCTACCCGCTTATCGTCGGCACCGTGCTGGCGATCGTCGCCTCCTGGATCGCGCCGCCGCGCGACCGCGGCAAGCTGGGCGCCGCCGACTCGCTGCTCGCCATCGCCGCCATCACGGTCGGCCTCTACATCATCTCGCACGCCGAATTCCTGCGCATGCGCGCACAGGTCTTCCCGCATCCGAACGACATGTTCGCCTCGATCGCCGGCATTCTGCTCATCCTCGAGCTGACGCGCCGCCTCGCCGGCGTCGCGCTGGTCGTCATCGTCGCCATCTTCATCGCCTATGGCTTCGTCGGCCCCTGGCTGCCCGGCGTGCTCGAACACCGCGGCTACGCCCCGGCGCGCTTCTTCGCCTTCCTTTATACCGACAACGGCGTGCTCGGCCCGACCACGGCGATTTCCTCGACCTACATCATCCTCTTCATCACCTTCGCCGCCTTTTTGCAGGCCAGCCGGGTGGGCGAATACTTCGTCAACTTCGCCTTCGCCGCCGCCGGCGGCGCGCGTGGCGGCCCGGCGAAAGTCGCCGTCTTTTCCTCCGCGCTGATGGGCACCATCAACGGCACCTCGGCCGGCAACGTCGTCTCCACCGGTTCGCTGACGATCCCGCTGATGAAGAAAGTGGGCTACAAGCCGCAGACCGCCGCTTCGATCGAGGCCGCGGCTTCCACGGGTGGCCAGATACTGCCCCCGATCATGGGCGCCGGCGCCTTCATCATGGCCGAGATCACCGGCATTCCCTACTCGGAAATCGTCATCGCCGCGATCATTCCCGCCGTGCTGTATTTCCTGTCGGTCTACTTCATGGTGGACAAGGAGGCGCTCAAGAAAGGCATGCGCGGCCTGCCGCGCGAGGAGTTGCCGGAATTCGCCCGGCTGGCCCGCCAGGCCTTCCTGTTCATCCCGATCGTGATTCTGATCGGCGCCCTGTTCATGGGCTACTCGGTGATTCGCGCCGGCACGCTGGCGATGGTCGCCGCTGCCGTCGTCAGCTGGTTCACGCCCTTCCGCATGGGGCTGAAATCCATCCTCTACGCTTTCGAGATCGCCGCGCGCATGTCCCTGCAACTGGTCGCCGTCTGCGCGGCGGCGGGCGTCATCGTCGGCGTCATCGCGCTCACGGGCATCGGCACGCGGTTCTCTTCCATGCTGCTCGACATCGCCGGGCAAAGCCAGCTCATCGCGCTGTTCTTCGCCATGTGCGTCGCGATCATCCTCGGCATGGGCATGCCGACCACGGCCGCCTATGCGGTCGCGGCAAGCGTGATCGCGCCGGGCCTGATCCAGCTCGGCATCGAGCCGCTCACGGCGCATTTCTTCATCTTCTACTACGCGGTGATTTCCGCCATCACGCCGCCGGTGGCCCTCGCCGCCTATGCGGGCGCCGCCATCGCGCAGTCCGACCCGATGAAGACCAGTGTCGAAAGCTTCAAGTTCGGTCTCGCGGCCTTCGTCGTGCCCTTCATGTTCTTCTATTCGCCGGCGATGCTGATGCAGGGCGCCTGGCACGAAAACCTGCACGGCTTCGCCACCGCCGGCTTCGGCATCTTCCTGCTGGCTTCGGCGATCCAGGGCTGGTTCTTCGGCACGGTCGGCTGGGTGTTGCGTGGCGTCCTGCTGGTCGCGGCGCTCGCCATGATCAGCGGCGGCCTGACCTCCGACCTGATCGGACTGGCCGCGGCCATCGTCGCATTCGTGATTCAGAAGAAGTTGGTGACCCCGCAGAACGCGGCGCGCGGACTGGATTGACCGTAACGGAGAGCATTCCATGTATCGACATATCCTCGTCGCCATCGACGACAGCAATACCTCGCAAAAAGCCCTGCAGGAAGCCATCACGCTCGCCAAGCTGCACGGCGCCGGCCTCGAGATCGCCCACGCCATCGACGAACATCTCGTGCATGTCTTCAATGCCGGCGAGGGAAGCGGCACGCACGAGCTCAAGCATGTGCTGGTAGCGGGCGGCGAAGACGTGCTCGGGCGTGCCGCCGCACAGGCCCGCGCCGCGGGCATCGAGCCGACGGCGCGGCTGCTGCGCGGCCATGGCGAGCATGCCGACGACCTGATCGCCGCAGCCGTCGAGGCCGCGCGGGCCGATCTGCTGGTGGTCGGCTCGCACGGCCGGCGCGGCGTGCGCCGCCTGCTGCTCGGCAGCGTGGCCGAGAATCTGGTGCGCAAGATCGGTGTCTCGGTACTCATCGTGCGCGGACTGGCCGACTGAGGCAGCGCCACGGACAAAACCCCGATCAGGGCGGCAATCGACGCCCTGATCGGAACGGCCAGTGGCCCCGGTGACCGGCGCTCTGCCGTATTTCTGCCGTCCCGCCAGCGCCGACTTTTCAATTGCCTCCCGCTTGAGCCTTGCCTGCGGGCAAGGTGGTGTTCATCTGGATGCGCCCGACGAAATAGATGGCCAGCAAGGTCGCGCCCATTGCCAGCAGGCCGACGTTGCCGTAGCCGATGAGCCGTCCACCTTCGAGTGTGATCATCAGGCCGCCGAGATAGGCGGCGATGCCGGAAAACAGGTTCTGCACCGCGCCGTTGAGCGACAGGAAGGTGCCGCGCAGGCGCGGCTCGACGGCCGAGGCCATGATCGCCATTGCCGGCCCCATGCGGCCGGGCACGAGGATGAAGAACAGCGTGGCGCAGGCCACCATGATCCACAGCGGCACCGGCGGCAGGTGGGTCTGCACGAACAGCGGCACCAGCGCGGCAAACGCGACATAGCGGAAGACGCGCACCTTGCCGTAAGCGTCGGCCAGCCGACCGATCCAGCGCGCGGTGAAAAAGGTGGCAAAGCCGCCGGCGAGGTACATGTAGGGGATGTCGTCCTGGCGGATGCCGACGTTGGCGGTGGCATAGATGGTGATGAAGGGAATCACCGTGAAGCCGCCGAGCATCAACAGCGCCATGAAGGCCAGCGCGCGCCGATGGTTGGCGTTTTTCAGGGTTTCCCACATCGCCGCGAGCGGATGGGTGCGTTCGGCTTCGCCGAGGATGGCGCTCGGCAGATGGCCGCGCAAAAGCGGCAATTGCTTCAGTCCGATCAGTAGTAGCAGGACGGCGAGCAGGGCGATCAGGAAGAAGGGAAAACGCCAGCCGAAATGGTTGGCGAGGAACAGCGAGAGCGGCACGCCCGCGACGGTGGACAGCGAAAACGCCGTCATGATCGTGCCGCTGGCGCGGCCGCGCCGCTCGAAGGGAATCAGGTCGCCGACCATGGTATGCACCATCGAGCCCAGCACGCCGCCGAAGGCGCCGGCCAGTCCGCGCGCCGCCAGCAGGGTCGCGTAGTTCGGCGCCAGCCCGCAGGCCAGCGTCGCCAGCGCGAAGAGGGCGAACATCGTCAAGAGCAGGCGTTTGCGTTCGAAGCGATCGACGAACATCGCCGCCAGCACGCCGGCAAACCCGGCGGTGAAGGTGTAGGCTGAGACCAGCAGGCCGAATTCGTGCGCGTCGATGGCCAGTTCCTGCATCAGGATCGGCCCGAGCGGCATCATCACCATGAAGTCGAGGATGTGCGCGAACTGGATGCCGGCGAGCGTGAACAACAGCACGCGTTCGCGCAGGGGATCGAGGGGAAGCAGGGGGGGAGTCACGTCGGCAGTTTATCGCTCATCGGCCGCCGTCCCGTCAGCGCCGACTTTCTTGGCCCTCCACGCTCGCAACCTCGGCTCGCTGCACCCACGGGGGGGCGGCCCGGTGCCGATTTTGGTAAATTAGCGCCCCCAACACAAGGAGACAACAATGAGCTATTACAAACACCACGTCTTTTTCTGCACCAACCAGCGCGAAGGCGACATGTGCTGCAACGACCACAACGCCCAGGCGATGCGCGACTATTGCAAGGAGCGCGTCAATGACAAGGGCGAGGCGATAGCCGGCAATGTGCGCATCAACAGCGCCGGCTGTCTCGACCGTTGCGGCGACGGCCCGGTGATCGTCGTTTACCCCGAGGCCGTCTGGTACACCTACGTCGACCAGGAAGATATCGACGAAATCGTCGATTCGCACCTCGTCAAGGGCCAGATCGTTGAGCGGCTGAAAATCGGCTGAAAATCTGATGTCCCTTCGCGAGCGCGTGCTGCTCGACGGGCCGGCCGGAAAAGTCGAGGTGTTTGTCGATGCGCCGGCTGGTGCGACCGGCATCGCGCTGATCGCCCATCCGCATCCGCTTTACGGCGGCACGGCGGACAACAAGGTGGTGACGACACTGGCCAAGGCCTTCCGCGAACTCGGCTGCGTCACGCTGCGGCCGAATTTCCGCGGCGTCGGCGGCTCGGCGGGCGTCCATGATCATGGCATTGCCGAGACCGACGACCTGCGCGCCGTGCATGCCTATGCGCGCGGGCGCTGCGGTGGCGACCTGCCCGTCTATCTCGCGGGATTTTCCTTTGGTGCTTATGTCATCACGCGCCTTGCCCAGCAGCTCGTCGCGGCAGGTAATCCGGCCCGGCGACTGGTGCTGGTCGGCACGGCTTCAGGATTTCTCGAGGGATTGCGGAGATACGAAACCGCCGCCGTGCCCGCCGACACCATCGTCATCCATGGCGCGGCGGACGAAACCGTGCCCCTCGCCAACGTGCTGGCCTGGGCCGAGCCGCTCAACCTGCCGGTCACCGTCATCCCCGGCGCCGACCATTTTTTTCATCGCCGCCTGCACCTGATCCGCGACATCATTCACCGCCAGTGGCAACATCGGGCAGATTAACGCGCACTACGCAATTTCACCCCCAATGCGACAAAATCCGGCGCTCGGGGACTGCGGGCGCCTGTAAGGGATTGTGTCGCATCAAGTCCCCGTCCCTCAGCCCCCCAGTCCCTCAAGCCACCGCGAGCCTAACCACCCGAAACCCCCGTCGCTCACAATGAGGCGGGGGTTTTTCGTTGCCGGTTTTCCGTCTTCATGGCGGTGTGCGGTAATTCCTTAAGCATATTTCGGGCTACGTGCGCTAGCGCACGGACAGGGCTTTTATTTGCGACTAGCCTCTGAGCGTCGGTTGAAGATGTTTCATGTAAACGCTCCGAATA
>JAUXNZ010000135.1 GCA_030682595.1 Rhodocyclaceae bacterium
TTCCGCCGACTCGAACAGCTCAACGAAATCGGCGCCGCGCTGTCCCACGAGCGGGATATCGACCGGTTGCTGGAAAAGATTTTGCTGGCGGCAAAAACCATCACCCGTGCCGATGGCGGCACGCTCTACCGCATGACGGACGACGGCGGTGCGCTGCGTTTCGAGATCGTCAGGAACGACAGCCTCGGCATCGCCTTCGGCGGTACGTCCGGCAATCCGATCAATTTTCCGGATCTGCCGTTGCGCGACACCGCGGGCGCGCCCAATAATTCACTGGTCGCCGTCTTTGCCGCGCAAAACGGCAGCACCGTCAACATCGCCGATGCCTACAGCGCGGCGGGTTTCGACTTTTCCGGCACGCGCAGTTTCGACGAACGCACCGGCTACCGTTCGCGCTCGTTCCTCACCGTGCCGATGGAAAACCATGAACACGAAATCATCGGTGTCCTGCAACTGATCAATGCGCTCGACCCCGCAACCGGTGCCGTCGTGCCGTTTTCGCAGGCCGAGGAGCGCCTGGCCGCATCGCTGGCCTCGCAGGCCGCCATCGCGCTGACCAACCGCCTGCTGATCTCCCAGCTGGAGGTGCTGTTCGAATCATTCATCAAGCTCATCAACCTCGCCATCGACGAAAAATCGCCCTACACCGGTGGGCACTGTCAGCGGGTGCCGGCCCTGACGATGATGATTGCCGAGGCGGTCAATGCGACATTTGACGGGCCCTTCGCTGATTTCACGATGTCCGATGCGGACCTCTACGAACTGAAAATCGCCGGTCTGCTGCACGACTGCGGCAAGGTCACGACGCCTGTGCATGTGGTCGACAAGGCCACCAAGTTGCACACTCTTTTTGATCGCATCGAACTTATCGACACCCGCTTTGAAGTCGCGAAGCGCGACGTGCAAATTGCCGCTCTGCGCAAGCAACTCGATTTGCGCACCATTCGGGATTCCGCCGCCGAGAGCGACTGCCGGGCCGAGTGCCAAAAAGAACTGGACGCGCTCGACGCGGAACGCGACTTCCTGCGTCACGCCAACATCGGCAGCGAGGCCATGAGTCCGGCCGACCAGCAGCGCGTGCGGGACATCGGCACGACCCGGCAGTGGCGCAACCCGGCGGGTGTCGAAACCGACTTTCTGTCCGCCGAAGAAATCGAAAACCTTGCCATCCGTTCCGGCACCCTCACCGCCAGGGAACGCGAGACCATCAACCACCACATCGTCGCCACCAACAAGATGCTCGATGCGCTGCCCTGGCCGAAACATCTGCAACATGTGCCCGAATATGCCGGCGGCCACCACGAGCGCATGGACGGCAAAGGCTATCCGCGCGGCCTGACCCGGGAGCAGATGTCGCTGCAGGCGCGCATGATGGGCATTGCCGACATCTTCGAGGCGCTCACCGCCAAGGACCGGCCCTACAAGTCGGGCATGAAACTGTCGGAAGCCATCGACATCATGAAAAAATTCAGCAAGAATGGCCAAATCGACCCTGACCTTTTCGAAGTGTTCATGAGCCGGGGCGTGCACCTCGCCTACGCCGAACGCTTCCTCGACCCGGCGCAGATCGATCAGGTGGGCTGACTTGCAAGATGCGCGAAACATCACCCCGCATCATGCAAGTCAGCCCCTTCCCCTGGCCCCCACCCCCAGCCCCCGCCCCAAGGCGGGGGTCAAAGTTTGTTCGCTGTGCTCAGTGGATTACGCGGCGTCAAATTGCGTCTTTCACGTTATCAAAAGTCGGCGCTGGCGGGACGGCAGTAACTGACGAAAATTGTCACATTTAGCCCGCCAGCGTCGACCGCGCTGCCGACCTTTCGTAATTTTCCCCGCAAAATCGGGCTTGTCGAGCTGGCACGGTCATTGCATAATGCATGACAGCACGATTGAAGTGCGTTAACTCAAGGAGAGATACCATGCGTAAGATTCAACAGGGCTTTACCCTTATCGAACTGATGATCGTTGTCGCGATTATTGGTATTTTGGCTGCTGTGGCGTTGCCAGCGTATCAGGACTACACGATTCGCGCTAAAGTTTCTGAGCTATTGATTTCAGCTGGAAATTCAAGAACTTGCGTAACCGAGGCCTTCCAGGCAACTGGTGGCGCAGCTGTAGCCCTCACAGCCGATGATATTACTGCTTGCACACCACCTATTCTTGGTAAGGTTACTGCCTCTACCTTAGCCGCTGATGGCACAATAACAGTTACTGGGACAACGGCCGCTACCTCTGTAGGTGCTGATGTGGTAATTACTTTGGCGCCGACGGTTTCTGGTCAATCGTTAACATGGGCTTGCACGAGTAGCGTAGCTAAGTATGCCCCTGCCTCTTGTAGGTCTTAAAAATTAATCAGTAGAATAAAAGGGGTCAGGCTCGAAGAGTACGAAGAGTAAAAGGGGCCAGAGTAAAAGGGGCCAGGCTCGAATTAAATTAAGCCCACTCCTGGCAACACCAACCCCCGCCTCGGCGGGGGTTGTGCTTGTGCGCCCGGCACGGGCGCACTCTTGGAGGTGAAAGTCCTCCCGTAAGTTGATCACAGCGAGCGAAGCG
>JAUXNZ010000139.1 GCA_030682595.1 Rhodocyclaceae bacterium
CCCGGGAGCAGACGTCCGCCACCGAGAATGTCGCGCGCAACATGGAGGAAATCTCCGGCCTTACCGAGGAAGACACCGCCAGCATGCGCCAGGCCGGCCAGGCCGCCGAGGATGTCTCCCACATCGCCAGCGAGTTGCAGCAACTGGTCGGCAAGTTGCGCGTCAGCTAGGGTTCGCCCACTCCCGGCCTCCCCCGCGCGGGGGAGGTGGCGGTTGCTTGCCGCGCTCGTCTGTTACAGGGCGCCCCGTTCATATCCTGGTGTGGATTGCGCCTGGCGGCGCTTGTCGTCCCGGTTTGGGGCGGCTCGGCACCGTGGCTGCGGCGTGGCCGCCCTGCGTCAGTTGTCGTTCGCCAAAAGTCGGCGCTGGCGGGACGGCGGGCCGGCTACGCAGAATTACGTAGCCCACTACAGCATCTCCACAATTCCCCCGCCAGTTCGATTCGCGTAGCTTTCGCTGCGCTGCATCGATGCGCTTTGGTGGTTGTGCTTCTCTCAACTCGTGGAGGAATCCGGATATGTCATATAAATTGCACGCCGTGCTGGCCGCGCTGGCCGCCGGCCTGTTGTTCGCCAACCCGTTGGTGTTGGCGCAGGAAGCAACGCCCGACGCCGCGCCCGCGGCCGCCCCCCCGCCGCCGGTCGTGCCGGTATTCACGGTCGACAAGACCAGCCTCGCCAATGGCGGCGTGGTGACCGTTACGGGCCAGGCCGCTCCCGGCAAGCCGGTGTATCTCGAGGTGTTCAACGAAAAACCGGTGACCGGCTCCTTCTTCGACAGCCGGCCGAACAAGGAAACCGGTAAGATTCCCTACAAGCTCTACATGGCCAGCGAGATCCCGGCTTTCTATCGCATTCATGTGCCGCGCGAAACGCAACCCATCCTCGATGACTTCAAGAAGGAAGGCCGGCCCTGGTCCTATTCGAGCGCGCTCTCGAATACCGGTGGCGAGGTTGTCTATCGCGAGCCGGGCAAGCATCCCATCACCGCCTACCAGGCCTCCTTGCAGGCCGGCATCGTCGGCTCGCGTGGCGAGGTGCTGCCAACCCTGGACGACAAGGAGCGGGTGCGCCGCTCGATGCAGATCATGAAGGCGCGTTTTCGCACGGTCGATAAGCTCTTTGCGGCCAACGTCGATGTGAAGGATGATGGCAGCTTCTCCGCCCAGATCAAGATTCCCGAGGGTTCCGCGCCGGGCAAATATTTCATCACCGCAGCGACCAGCAAAAAAGCGGTTAGCGAGTCGGTCGTGGTGGAGAACCAAATCGCCTTCCCGATCCGTTATATGGAGAATGCCGGCACCAGCCTCAACATCTTTATTCCTTTCCTGATCGTGCTGGCTTTGGCTACCTTCGGCGTGCTGATGGGCGCGGGCGGTGGCTTCATCATCAACCCGATCATGCTGATGATGTTCCCGATCCCGCACAACGTGGTGGCCGGTACTGTGACTCCCACCGTGCTGTTTTCGCAGGCTAGCGGTGTAGTCAACTATTCGAAGATCAAGTTCATCAGCTGGAAGGTGGGCATCACCCTGGGCATAGCGATGCTGGCCGGTGGCTTCATCGGGCCGGTGCTGACGACGATGATCACCGCCGACCAATACAAGTTCGTCTTCGGCTGGATTCTCTTCATCCTCGCGGCACTGATGTTCTGGCAGACCACGCCGGGCTACATGGCCAAGAACAAGAAGGAGCAGGCCATCCTCAAGGAATTCCAGAAGCGCGCCGAGGAAGCTGCTGCCGCCAAGGCTGCCAAGGCCTGACCTGCACAATTTGAACAGGAGATAAAAATGTATATGCACATTCAGTTCTGGGGCAACGAGTTCAAGATCAACGTCATCGTTGGCTGTATCGGCGCCTTTCTCATTGCCGTGGTCTCGTCAATGATGGGCTTCGGTGGCGGTCCCTTCATGGTGCCGCTGATGGCCGTGGTGCTCGGTTTGCCGATGTACGTGGTGGTCGGTAGTTCCCTGCTCGCCATCTTCTTCAACACCCTGATGAGCACGACCCGGCACTACGGCTTTGGCAACTTCGACCTCGATCTGTTCCTGGTCATGTTCCCGGCCGCGCTGCTGGCCGGCTGGATCGCGCCGAAGATCGCCAAGCGGGTCAGTCCGCTGGTGGTCAAGCGTGTCGCCGTTGTCGGCCTGTCACTGCTCGGCCTGTCACTGCTCGGCGTGTTCTGAGTCGGTCTCCCCTCTCTCTGCGGTGCAGGGAGGGGGGGTGTCGTGTGTAAGAGATCAAGGATGAAAACATGAGTTCGGTCAAAGCCCCCAATGTGCGCGGCGTCGGCAGCCCCGGTCGTCGCACGGTATATAGCCTGTGCAGCATGTGTACCGCGCGCTGCCCGATCCAGGTCGAGGTCGTCGATGGCCGCGTCAACTGGATTCAGGGTAACGCCAACGACCCGGCCATTGGCGCCAGCCTGTGCGCCCGTGGCGCTTCCGGATTGCCGTTCGAGTATGACGACGAGCGGCCGCAAACGCCGATGATCCGCACAGGTGCGCGCGGCGCCGGCCAGTGGCGGCGCGCTTCGTGGGACGAGGCGCTCGATTACATCGCCGACAAGCTGCGCGAGGTGATTGCCGAATTCGGCGGGCGCGGCATTGCATTGTCCGATCGCGCCGGCCTGTTCACCGACCTGACCAAGTCGTTCATGCAGGCCCTGGGTTCGCCCAACTATGTCGATCACGACGTGTCCTGCGGGCAGAATGCCCACAATGCCGCGCGTTCGATCTACGGCGTCGGCCGCACCGGCGTCGGTTTCGACCTGAAGAATACCAAGCATGTCGTGCTCTACGGGCGCAACATCATTGAGTCCTTCCATGTCCGGGAAGCCAAGGCGTTCATGGCGGCCGTGGCGGGTGGCATGCGCTACACCTACATCGATCCGCGCGTCACCGTAACTGCCAGCAAAGCGACCCGCTACTGGCAAACGCGCCCGAACAGCGATTACGCGCTGAACCTCGGCATCATCCATGAAGTGCTCAGGACGGAAGTCTACGACAAGGAGTTTGTCGAGAAATTCTGCACCGGTCTTGATGCTCTGCGTGAA
>JAUXNZ010000144.1 GCA_030682595.1 Rhodocyclaceae bacterium
AACGAACTCGGCGTTGCCGAGCCGGTAATTCAGCAGCAGGGTGCCGACCGCATCGTCGTGCAACTGCCCGGCGTACAGGATACGGCCAAGGCCAAGGACATCCTCGGCCGCACGGCGACACTGGAAGTGCGCCTGGTCGACGACGAGGCGAGCGCCAACCCGTCCATCATGGAACAGGCTGAACGTGGCCAGCCGCCGGCCGGTACGGATTATTACGTCGAACGCGGCGGGCGCGGTCTGCTGGTCAAGAAGCAGGTGGTACTTACCGGGGAACGACTGACCGACGCCCAGGCGGGCTTCGACAGCCAGACCCAGGAGCCGGCGGTGCATCTGTCGCTCGATTCGGCCGGCGCGCGCATCTTCAAGGATGTGACGCGCGACAACGTCAACAAGCGCATGGCCATCCTGCTGATCGAAAAAGGCAAGGGCGAAGTGGTGACGGCCCCGGTGATCCGCACCGAAATCGGCGGTGGCCGCGTGCAGATTTCCGGTCGCATGACGACCACCGAGGCCAACGATGTCGCCTTGCTGCTGCGCGCCGGCTCGCTTGCCGCCCCGATGGACATCATCGAGGAACGCACCATCGGCCCCAGCCTGGGCGCCGACAACATCGCCAAGGGCGTCGATTCCACGCTGTGGGGCTTCGCGGCCATCGCCGTTTTCATGACGGCGTATTACCTGCTGTTCGGCTTCGTCTCGGTTGCCGCGCTGACGGCCAACCTGCTGTTCCTCGTCGCACTGCTGTCACTGTTGCAGGCCACGCTGACGCTACCCGGCATCGCCGCCGTGGCGCTGACGCTCGGCATGGCTATCGACGCCAACGTGCTGATCAACGAGCGCATCCGCGAGGAACTCAGGAACGGCGTCACCCCGCAGGCCGCCATCACCGCCGGTTATGACCGCGCCTGGGGCACCATTCTCGACGCCAACATCACGACGATGATTGCCGGCATCGCGCTGCTGATCTTCGGTTCCGGTCCGGTGCGCGGCTTCGCCGTGGTGCTTTGTCTGGGCATTCTTACCTCGATCTTCAGCGCCGTGGTTGTGTCGCGTGCAGGAATCAATCTGATCTATGGTCGCCAGCGCAAGCTTGACGCCATCAGCATCGGCTAAAGGAAACCGTCGTGGAATTTTTCCGCATCAATAAAGACATCCCCTTCATGCGCCATGCGCTGGTGTTCAACATCATTTCGTTGACCACCTTCGTCCTGGCGGTGTTCTTTATCGCCACCAAGGGTCTGCACCTGTCGATCGAATTCACCGGCGGCACCGTGATGGAAGCCGGTTACAGCCAGACCGCCGACCTCAACAAGATCCGCAAGCAACTTGAAACGGACGGCTTTACCGATACGCAGGTGATCAACTTCGGCTCCTCGCGCGACGTATTGATTCGCGTGCCGATCAAATCAGGCATGGAGGGCGAGTCCGCCAAGATCAGCGAAAAGGTCGGCGCCAGCCTGCAAGCCGCAGGCGGCGACCCGCAACTCAAGCGCGTCGAATTCGTCGGCCCACAGGTCGGCAAGGAGCTCGCCGAGGACGGCGCACTGGCGCTCCTGCTGGTCATCATCGGCATCGTCACCTACCTCGCCTTCCGCTTCGAATGGCGTTTCGCCGTCTCGGCCATCATCGCCAACCTGCACGACGTCATCATCATCCTCGGCTTCTTCGCCTTCTTCCAGTGGGAATTCTCGCTACCGGTGCTGGCGGCGGTGCTGGCCGTGCTTGGCTACTCGGTCAATGAATCCGTCGTCGTCTTCGACCGCGTGCGCGAAACCTTCAAGAAGCAGCGCGGCATGACCACGCCCGAGATCATTGACCACGCCATCACCAGAACCATCTCGCGCACCATCATCACGCATGGCAGCACGCAGATGATGGTGGTCTCGATGCTGATCTTCGGCGGTCCGGCGTTGCACTACTTCGCCGTGGCGCTGACCATCGGCATCCTGTTCGGCATCTATTCATCGGTGCTGGTGGCGAGCCCGCTGCTGATGTGGCTGGGCGTTTCACGCGAGCATTTCGTCAAGCCGAAGAAGGAAAAGGCCGAAGGCGTCACCGAGGATGGGGCCTGCGTCTGACGCCATGAGGGTCTACGTCTGGGATCTCCCCACCCGGCTGTTCCACTGGTCGCTGGTCGCCTGCGTTGTCGGCGCTTTCGTGACAGCAAATATCGGCGGTAACCTGATGGTCTGGCATGGCCGGCTGGGGCTGGCCATCTTCGGGCTGCTCGTCTTTCGCCTGATCTGGGGCGTAATCGGATCGAGCTACGCGCGCTTCGCCGTCTTCGTGCGCGGCCCCAGTGCGATCCTCGCCTATCTGCTGGGCCGCTGGCGCGGTCTGGGACACAATCCCCTCGGCGCCCTTTCGGTGCTGGCCATGCTCGGCATGCTGTTCGCCCAGGCCATGACCGGCCTGTTCGCCAACGACGATATCGCCTACTCGGGCTACCTTGCCAGCCGTGTCGACGCCGACCTGTCCGCCCGGATCACCTCCATCCACCATCTGCTGGAAAAGCTGCTGATGGCACTCGTTGCCTTGCATATCGGCGCGATCGCCTACTACGCCCGCGTGAAGAAGCAGAACCTCGTCAAGCCGATGCTGACCGGCTGGGCGGAGGGACGTCCGGAATGGTCGGCCAAGGGCGGCGGCCTTGCCGCTTTCCTTGTATCCCTGCTGATTGCCGCGCTGGCGGTCGGGGCCGCTTCCGGAGCATTGCAGCCACCCCCACCGCCGCCACCTGCGACGCAAGCGCCCGCTTTCTGAAAGTCGGCGCTGGCGGGACGGCACAAACAACAACGGCCACCCACGGGTGGCCGTTTGCTTGAGCGGATAAGGCTCAGTCTTCTTTTCTGAACTTGTCGTGACAAGCCTTGCAGGACTCGCCGAGCTTGCCGAACTGTGCCTTGACGGCGCCTGCGTCGCCACCGGCGGCAACCTTGGCCATCTCGTTGGCGGCTGCGTTGAAATTGCCGGCGATCTGGCCAAGGTCGGGGCTGCCGAAGAACTCGGACTTCAGGCGGGTTTCCTTCCAGCCCTTGCCCTTGTCCGAGCCGGGCTGATACAGCGCACCCATTTTCGAGTTGGCGATGGCCTGAATGACATTGGCCGCCTCGACGACCTGTTCCTTGTTGTAGGTGCCGTCGATGTTGGCCTTGATGCGCGCCATGCTCCAGGCCATGGTGTGATAGGCCGACTGGCGCCAGCGGATTTGGTCTTCCAGCTTGCCAACGGACTGGGCGAAGGTGACACCGGCCATGGCGGAAAGCGTGATGCCGGCAACGAGCGATTTGATAGCGATGTGCATGGCGTTTCTCCTTATTGTGCGGGTTGAAGTCTCTGGCCACCGGCAGCGACCAATAGTCGACCAGCGGACTCGCTTATTCTATGTCACATCGCTACCCGCAAACACCTGCTTGACGCGCAACTGGCTGTTCTGTGTGACTAAAGTCACCAAGCGGTCGATATTCGGGTGTTTGCCGGGATTGGCCTGTGCGTCCGCCGCATGCTCGGCATACAGTTCCAGCCCCCGCGCAGCAGCCGCGGCGGTAATCGCGCCGTAAAGCTGGGCGAGATGGTTGTAAACCGCGAGAGATCCGGTCTGCCCGGTCTTGTTTTCGATGGTCGCAACGACGTTGCCATCGGCATCGACCAGTTGCAGCGCGGCGAGGTGCGAGACCTTGGGCAACTGCTTGAGGTTCTCCGCAAAGGTCATCAGACAGCTTTCGCCAGTTCGATCGCTTTGCCGATATAGCTCCCCGGCGTCATTTGCAACAAGCGCTGTTTGTCTGCATCGGGAATCGCCAGGCCGCCGATAAAGGCGCGCAAAGCCTCAGGCTCGATGCCCTTGCCGCGCGTCAGTTCCTTCAATTGTTCATAGGGGTTGGCGATGCCGTAACGCCGCATCACCGTCTGCACCGGCTCGGCCAGCACTTCCCAGCAATTGTCGAGGTCTTCGGCCAGGCGCGCCGGGTTGGCTTCAAGCTTGTTGAGGCCGCGCAGGGTCGAATCGTAGGCCAGCACGACATAACCAAACGCCACACCCATGTTGCGCAGCACGGTCGAGTCGGTCAGGTCGCGCTGCAGCCGCGAGATCGGCAGTTTTTCCGATAGGTGGCGCAGGATCGAATTGGCGATGCCGAGGTTGCCTTCGGAATTCTCGAAGTCGATGGGATTGACCTTGTGCGGCATGGTCGATGAACCGATTTCGCCCGCCTTGGTTTTCTGCTTGAAATAACCCATCGAGATGTATTGCCAGAGGTCGCGGTCGGCATCGATCAGGATGGTGTTGGCGCGCGCCAGCGCGTCGAACAGCTCGGCCATCGCGTCGTGCGGTTCGATCTGGATGGTGTAGGGGTTGAAGGCCAGGCCGAGCGATTCGATGAAGCGGCGGGCGAAAGCTTCCCAGTCGATTTCGGGATAGGCCGACAGGTGGGCGTTGTAATTGCCGACCGCACCGTTGAATTTCGCCAGCATGGCGACGTCGGCAATGCGCGCCCGAGCGCGGATGAGGCGCGCGGCGATGTTGGCCATTTCCTTGCCCAGCGTGGTCGGCGTCGCCGGCTGGCCGTGGGTGCGCGCCAGCATCGGCAGTTCGGCCAGGGCGTGGGCCAATTCGCGGAAGCGCTCGATCACGCGCTCCAGTCCGGGCAACAGAATCTCGGCGCGCGCATCATTCAGCATCAGCGCGTGCGACATATTGTTGATGTCCTCGGAGGTGCAGCCGAAGTGGATGAACTCGGTAACCTTCATCACCTCGGCATTGTCCTTGAAGCGCTCCTTCAACCAGTATTCGACGGCCTTGACGTCGTGGTTGGTGGTGGCTTCAATTTTTTTAACAGCGGCGGCATCCGTCACGGCAAAACCGGATACCACCAGGTCGAGCTCGGCGCGGGTCTCGGCGGAAAACGCCGGCACCTCGGAAATTTCCGGCGCGGCGGCCAACGCCTTCAGCCAGGCCACCTCGACGCGGATGCGGTTTCTGATCAGGCCATACTCGGAGAAATGCGCGCGCAACGGCTCGACCTTTGCGGCATAACGGCCATCAAGCGGGGATAACGCGGTCAGCGCGGTCAATGCGGTCAGGTTGGATGAATTCATGGCGGTAGGGGCGGGTTGTCAGCTTATCTGGAAATGAACCCGCGCATTTTATCAGGGCGGTATAGTGAGCAGATGGACATACACATGATTACCCGGCCGGACTGTCCCGACGCCGAAGCTTTGCAGGAGAGCCTTGCCCTGGCCATGCAGGCGCTGCGCATGCCGCCTGACTGGCCGATCCGCCTCGACGAGGCACCCACCGTCGTCGCCCCGGAGCTGCGCATCAATGGCACGCCAGTCCACCCCTGCTTCCCCGCGAAAGATGGCGCGCCCTGCCCGGCCTGCGGCGTGGTGCACGACAATCCCGATGTCGAGATAATCCGCTGGCATCTTGCCGAGGCACTCGGGAAGAAGACCGCGCTGTTGCTCTGTTCGGGCAATGCGGTCCGTTCGCAGATGGCCGAGGCGATCGTCAATCATGTGTTGGGCGACCAATGGGCGGCATTTTCGGGGGGCATTTTCCCCATGATGCTCTGGAAACCGGTGGTGCAGGTGTTGAAGGAAATCGGCATCGACGCCCGCAACCGCAAGTCCAAACACATCGAGCTGTTTCTCGGCTGCCGCTTCGACGTCATCATCTCGCTGTGTTCCAACGCGGACGACTTTTGCACCGCCTTTCCTGGCCAGGGAGTGCGCAAGCACATGCCGTTTGACGATCCGATGACCAGTCCGTTCTTCGGCTTCGGCGACCTCGGCCGGACGCGGGATCTGCGCAATAACATGAGAAATTCAATCTGCGATTATCTGCGGAGTATCCAGTGAGTCTCTTTGACATTTTTTCGTCCCGGAATATTGGCGCGCAGCTCTCCGCGCCGGAGGAAGCGCACCGCGCCAAATACCTGCACTTCAGAACCCTGCTCAACCATAACCACGACGCACTCTGCCTGATGGCCGAACTGGAGCAGCTTTACTTCAGCGGCCATCCCTTCGACGCGGCAACGCTACAGCGGAATTACGCGCGTTTGTTTGAACATGTGCTGGGGCTGGCCACGACGCTCGATACGCTGTCCGGCGGCCGCTTTCCGACCCTGCCGGATGTTTGCCGGGCCATCGATGGCCGGGTCGCCTCGGCGTTGAAGCCCCGGACAGTCAGCCGCTCCGGGAACGTGGTGTTGCCTCTGGAACACCTCACCCCGGACCTGCAGGGCTTGGCGGGCGCCAAGGCCGTCAACCTGGCAGTGATGAAGAACGTGCTGCAGTTGCCCGTCCCTGACGGCTTCATCATCACGGCGGAGGCCACCGCCCGCTTTCTCGAGGAAAGCGGCCTGCTCGAGCAGATTCGGGACGGGCTGGCCCGGATTCCGTCCGAGGATCTTGCGGCACTCGAAACCGGCAGCGCGGCAATCCTGAAAATGGTGGCCGCCGCGCCGGTGCCGCCGGAGATCGCCGCCGCGATCAACGCAGCGCATGCGGCGCTTGAAGCCAAAACGCGCCCGGGGGTCAGGATAGCGGTGCGCAGCAGCGCCATCGGTGAGGATAGCGCGGCGACTTTTGCCGGACAGTATGCGACCGTCTTGAACGTCACGCGGGATGGCTTGCTCGACGCCTTCAAGCAGGTCGTGGCGAGCAAGTATGCGCCGCGCGCCATCGCCTACCGGCAACAGCTCGGCCTGGAGGACGCGGATACGCCGATGTGCGTCATCGGGCTGGTGATGGTCGACGCCCAGGCCAGCGGGGTCATGTACACCGTCGACCCGGCGACGCTGGATGCCACGCAGGTCAAAATCAGCTCGCTCTGGGGGCTCGGCGAACAACTCGTCGGCGGCGATGCGGCGGCGGATTCCTTTCTGGTCGAGAAACACACCGGGGAAATCAGCGACCGGCAAATCGCGGCAAAAGCCGCGTTGCTGATACCGCTCCCCGGCGGCGGCACCCGGCTGGAAAAAACCAGCCAGGCCCAGCAAACCCGCCCCTCCCTGGCGGACGCGACGCTGCGCCAGTTGTGCGCCGGCGCGGTACGGATTGAAGACCATTATCAGGCGTCACAGGACATCGAATGGGCCATTGACGCGGATCAGCAACTGTTCTTTCTCCAGACCCGCCCGCTGCATCTGGAGCCGAAGACGCGCGAACTGCCGGCCGCGGATTTGTCGGGCCTGGAGAACGTGCTTGCCGGCGGCGTCGCGGCCTCATTTGGCGTCACCACAGGCCGGGTTCACATCGCAATGGACGAGCGGCAACTGTCGGCCATCCCGGACCATGCCATTCTGGTCACCCGCACCGCCTCGCCGAACTACGCGGCGGTGATGGGCCGGATCAACGGCCTCATCACCGACGTGGGCAGCATCACCAGCCATCTTTCCTCAGTGGCGCGCGAATTCGGCGTTCCCGCCATTGTGAATACCGAAAACGCCACAAAAATTCTGCGGGATGGCGAACTGGTCACTCTGGCAGCGGAGGAGCCGGTGGCGATTTATCGCGGCCAAGTCGGGCAACTCGGCAGCCGGATGCGGCCGACGAAGAAGCTGATTGTCGACAGTCCGATGCACGGCAAATTAAGGGCCATGCTGGACCATATTTCCCCGCTCAACCTGACCCATGCGGATGCCCCGTCCTTCAGCGTCGACCATTGCCGCTCCTTCCACGATGTGATCCGCTTTTGCCATGAGCATGCCATGCGCGAAATGTTCGGCATTTCTTCGGCGGCCGAGGGTGCCCGTGCCGCTGTAAAAGTCACCGCGCACATTCCGCTGGTCGTGTATGCCATCGACCTGGGCGGCGGACTGCAAGCCGGGCTGGCGTCCCGCAAGACAGTTACACCGGACGCTATCGAGTCACTGCCGATGAAGGCCATCTGGCAGGGGTTCACGCATCCGGGAATCAATTGGGCGGGCACCGTCAACTTCGATGCCGGCAGTTTCATGACGATCATGGCCTCGCTGGCCACCGCGGAACTCGGCCCCGCACCAGGCGGCGACAGCTATGTGCTGCTGTCGCGGGACTACATGAATTTCAGCGCAAAATTCGGCTACCATTTTGCGACGATTGACGCGCTGTGCGGCAGCGAAGCCAATCACAACTACGTTTCCCTGCAATTTGCCGGTGGCGCCGGCAACTACTTCGGCCGCTCGCTGCGCATCCGGTTTCTCGGCGCGGTGTTGGAACGACTGGGCTTTCAGGTCACCCTGCAAGGCGATCTACTGGAAGCCACTTTCAACCGGCATGACCAGGCGTCGACCCAGGAAGGGCTGGACCAACTCGGCAGACTGCTGGCCACCAGCCGCTTGCTCGATATGACCCTGTCAGAGCAGGACTCGGTCGACACGCTCGTCGAAGCGTTCTTTGACGGCGAGTATGACTTTCTGCGGCCGTGGAACGCGAATCAACCGGAGGGATTTTTTACCCAACTTGGCCACTGGCAGCGCCGTGCGGTCGATCACACGATCTGCCTGTTCCAGAACGGTCAGTTTTCGCAAGGCGCCGTAGCGGGAACCCTCACGGGGCTCATCGGCAAGACCCTGGGTGGCGCCTACCATGATTTCCT
>JAUXNZ010000148.1 GCA_030682595.1 Rhodocyclaceae bacterium
GGAGAGGTTGTAAGGCGTCAGCAGATGCTGTTCCGCGGTGAGAAAGTGGCTGTTTTGATCAGTGGTCATGAGGTGGGTCCAATAACGCGGGGATTGACGCCGTCCCGCCAGCGCCGACTTTTACCGTTAACGTGAAAATACAGCGTTTGCGCCCGCAGTCTCGCCGCCGGGCCGCCCCAAGGCGAGACGGCACGCGCCGCCAGGCGCAACCCGCACCGATAGTTGAGCGGAGCACCCCGTAACAAGCGAGCGTAGCGAGCCGTTAAGAACCCCCCGCGAGGGGGGCGAAGGGGGGCGGGCGTTTTCATGGTGCGGGGGCGTAGCTCACGCATCATGAAAGTGAGTTTTCAGCTCAGATCTTCAAGGCGCAGACGCACGATTTTCCCGGTAACGACCGGCAAGGCCTCGATCTGCGCAATCGCGGCATCCACCTGTTTTTCACGCACCCGGTGGGTGAGCATGATGATGTCGGTCTGCTGTTCGCCCTCGGCCGGCTCGCGCTGGATCATGGCATCGATGGAAATCTCCTGATCGGCGAGGATGCGCGTGATGTCGGCGAGCACGCCCGGCTTGTCCTCGACCCCCATGCGCAGATAGTAGCCGGTCGTCACCTCGCTGATCGGCAGCACCTTGAGGTCGACCAACTGGTCGGGCTGGAAGGCCAGATGCGGTACGCGGTGCTCGGGGTCGGCGGTGTGCATGCGGGTGATATCGACGAGATCGGCGATCACCGCGCTGGCGGTCGGCTCGGCGCCGGCCCCCTTGCCGTAGTAGAGGGTGGCGCCCACGGCATCGCCCTGCACCAGCACGGCGTTCATGGCGCCTTCGACGTTGGCGATCAGGCGCTTGGCGGGAATCAGGGTCGGATGCACGCGCAGTTCGACGCCGTCCGGCGTGCGTTTGGTGATGCCCAGGAGCTTGATGCGATAGCCGAGTTGTTCGGCGTACTTGATGTCAACGGCATCGAGCTGGCTGATGCCCTCGATGTAGGCACGGTTGAACTGCATCGGAATGCCGAAGGCGATGGCCGACATGATGGTCAGCTTGTGCGCGGCATCGATGCCTTCGATATCGAAAGTCGGATCGGCCTCGGCGTAACCCAGGCGCTGCGCCTCCTTGAGCACGACGTCGAAGGCGAGCCCCTTGTCGCGCATCTCGGAAAGGATGAAGTTGGTGGTGCCGTTGATGATGCCGGCGATCCACTCGATGCGGTTGGCGGTGAGGCCCTCGCGCAACGCCTTGATGATCGGAATGCCGCCGGCCACGGCCGCCTCGAAGGCGACCATCACGCCTTTTTTCTGCGCGGCGGCGAAGATCTCGTTGCCATGCACGGCCAGCAGCGCCTTGTTGGCGGTCACGACATGCTTGCCGTTCTCGATGGCCTTGAGCACCAGTTCCTTGGCGATGCCGTAGCCGCCGATCAGCTCGACGACGATATCGACTTCGGGGTCGCTCACCACGGCAAAGGCGTCGTCGGTCAGCTTGCAGCGGCCGCCGGTAACCTGCCGCGCCAGTTCGAGGTTCTTGTCGGCGACGATGCCAATCTGAATCGGCCGCCCGGCGCGCCGGGCGATCTCTGCTGCGTTGCGGGTGAGAACAGTAAACGTGCCGCCACCGACCGTGCCGATGCCCAGCAATCCAACATTGATTGGTTTCATAAAAACTCGGTGAAAGGGGAAAAAGAAATCAGGCGCCGTGCCTCTTTCGATACAGTTCAAGGAAGCGGGCGATGCGGCCGATGGCCTCGGTGAGGTCATCGACGTTGGGCAGGAACACGACACGGAAGTGATCGGAGCTCGGCCAGTTGAAGCCGCTGCCCTGCACCAGCAGCACGCGTTCGGCTTCGAGCAGTTCGAGAATGAACTGCTGGTCGTTGCTGATCGGATACATCTTTGGATCGAGGCGTGGAAAGCAATACAGCGCCGCCTGCGGCCTGACACAGGAAACGCCCGGTAGCGCCGACAACATCTCCCACGCCAGGTCGCGCTGCTTGCTCAGGCGGCCCTGCGGCGCAACCAGATCGTCGATGCTTTGATGGCCGCCCAGGGCAGTCTGGATCGCGAACTGGCCGGGCACATTCGAGCACAGGCGCATCGAGGCGAGGATGCCGAGCCCCTCGATGTAGTCCGCGGCATGCCGTCTTTCGCCGGAGACCACCATCCAGCCGGCGCGAAACCCGCAGGCGCGGTAGTTCTTCGACAGGCCGTTGAAGGTGATGAACAGCACGTCGTCGGCGAGACTGGCCAGCGAGGTGTGCGTGTTACCGTCATACAGCACCTTGTCGTAGATCTCGTCGGCCAGGACGATCAGCTCGTGCTGGCGCGCCAGTTCGACGATTTCCTTCAGCAGGTCGTCCGGGTAGAGCGCTCCGGTCGGGTTGTTCGGGTTGATGACAACGATGGCGCGCGTGGCCGGCGTGATCTTGGCGCGGATATCGGCGATGTCGGGCAACCAGCCGGTACCCTCGTCGCAAAGATAGTGGCGCGGCGTGCCGCCGGAGAGCGTGACCGCCGCCGTCCACAGCGGATAGTCGGGCATCGGCACCAGCACCTCGTCGCCGTTGTTGAGCAGCGCCTGCATCGACATGACGATCAGTTCGGATACGCCGTTGCCAAGATAAATGTCGTCGATGGTGACGCCGGCGATGCGCTTTTGCTGGCAGTAATGCATCACCGCCTTGCGCGGGGCGAACAGTCCCTTGGAGTCCGAATAGCCGGAAGCGTCGCGCAGGTTGCGGATCACGTCGACGACGATTTCCTCCGGCGCTTCAAAGCCAAATGCCGCCGGATTACCGATGTTCAGCTTGATGACGCGATGCCCTTCCTCTTCCATCTGGCGCGCGCGCGCCAGCACCGGCCCACGGATGTCATAACACACACTGGCGAGTTTGCTGGATTTGAGAACGGGTTGCATGGCAGTCGGGGGCGCGCGGGCGAGAAAAGTGAAAGGCTATAATCTTAACCCAATCCGTACCCTGTTCTCACACCAGCCACCACCCCCGCCTTGAAACTCCACGCCGCTTCGCTCAGCACCGCCCATGCCGTCACCGGCTATGGCGACCACCACGTCTCCGTCAACGGCCGCGAGCTGCGCCGCAGCCTGCTGCTCATGCCGGACCATCTCGACGAGGCCTGGGGACCGGATGGGTTCGCCGCACTCGCCGACCTGCACCTCGCGCCGCTGGCGACATTGCGCTGCGATGTCCTGCTGCTGGGTACCGGCCTCCGGCAGCGCTTTCCCTCACCCGCCCTGCTGCGCCCGCTGCTCGAGGCCGGCCGCGGCATCGAGGTGATGGACACGCGGGCCGCCTGCCGCACCTACAACATCCTGATCGCCGAAGGCCGCGTGGTGGCCGCCGCGCTGATTATCGAAGCGCCCGCCGCACCATGAATCCCATCAGGCATTCAGTGCCGCGCATCGCCCTCAAGATCGACGTTCCTACCGACCGCGCCGCCCTCGGCGTGCCCCGGCTTACCGACCTGCTGCGCCGCCACCGCGCCGGCGCAAGTTTCGTGTTCACCCTTGGCCCCGACTGGCTCGGCCGTCAGCTCGGCCGCCGCCGCGCCGATATTTTGCGCCAGGTGCGCGATGACGGTTTCGAGGTCGGCGTACATGGCTGGAATGCCCGCCACTGGGTGAAGCGCATCGCCGCGGCCGATGCAACGTGGAGCACGGACCAGCTCCAGCACGCCATTGCCGCCTTCGCAGCGCTCTTCGCCACGCCACCCAGATTGCATGCCGCCCCCGGCTGGCGCTCGAACCCGCATGCCCTGCGCCTGACGCAGCGCTGCAATTTCGCCTATGCCAGCGACACACGCGGCCGGCACCCCTTTATCCCCGTGTGGAACGGCGAGATTGTCCGCTGCCCGCAAATTCCCACCACCCTGCCCACGTTCGACGAGCTTGCCAACGGCAACAGCCGCGACCAGTTGCTGGCGCTCACCGCCAAGCCAGCACCCGGCCATGTTTTCAGCCTGCGCGCCGAACCCGGCGCAACCCAGCAGGTCGAACTGATCGAGGAACTGCTGACCGGCTGGCGCGAACAGGGTTACGCACTCACCTCCATTCAAACCCTGGCCGGCGGCCTCGATGTCGATAAACTGCCGCGGCATGAGGTTGTGTCTGGCAGCGTGCCGGGGCATAGCGGTGCCTTGCTGTTGCAGGGCGACGAGTTTTTATCCGATTGGAGATGATTCCCATGAACAATCCATCCATCCCTTCCGCCGTTGGCCTGGAAGTTCCCGATTTCTCGCTGCCGGCCACCGCCGGCCAGACCTTCCACCTCGCGGCGTTGCGCGGCCGGCCGCTGGTGATTTATTTCTATCCCAAGGACAGCACGCCCGGCTGCACCACCGAGGCACAGCAATTTCGCGACCTCCATGCCGAATTCGTCAAGGCCGGCGGCAGCATCTGGGGCGTGTCGCGCGACAGCATCAAGTCGCATGAAAGTTTCAAGCGCATGCTGGGGCTGCCCTTCGAACTGCTGTGCGACGCGGATGAAACCGCCTGCATCCTGTTCGATGTCATCAAATTGAAAAACATGTATGGCAAACAGGTCAAGGGGATCGAACGCAGCACCTTCCTCATCGACAAGAACGGCCGGCTGGCCCGCGAGTGGCGCGGCGTCAAGGCCGATGGGCATGCGGCCGAAGTGCTGGCCGCCCTGCAAACACTGTAAAGCTCCACCGATCGGAGTGTCATGAACGCCAAACGCGCCGCCAAACCAAGCAAAGCCACCAAGCTGTTTGTGCTCGACACCAACGTGCTGATGCACGATCCGCTCTCGCTGTTCCGCTTCGAGGAACACGACATCTACGTGCCGATGATGACGCTCGAAGAACTCGACGCCAACAAGAAGGGCATGTCGGAAGTGGCGCGTAACGCCCGCCAGACCAGCCGTCTGCTTGACGAGATCGTCAGCAGTTGCGAGGCCTGCATCGCCGCGGGCATCGAATTGGCCGGCCCGTCGCACGGCCTGGCGAGCGGACACCTGCTGTTGCAAACCGAAGCGATCAACAGCGTGTTGCCCATATCGCTACCGACTTCGCGCGCCGACAACCAGATCATTGCCGTGGCGATGCATCTGCACCAGCAACTGCCGCAACGGCCGGTGATCCTCGTCACCAAGGACATCAACATGCGCATCAAGGCCCGCGCGCTGGGCCTCGATGCGCAGGATTACTTCAACGACAAGGTACTGGAAGACACCGACCTCCTCTATACCGGCAGCCTGGAACTACCTGAAGATTTTTGGGACACGCATGGCAAGGGCCTGGAATCCTGGAAGAAAGATGGCCGCACCTACTACCGGATCAAGGGCCCGCTCTGCCCCGATCTGCTGGTCAATGAATTCGTCTGGCAAGACGGCCCGCAGCCCCTGCAGGCCTGGGTGAAAGTCGGCGCTGGCAAGACGGCAGAGCTTGAGACGCTCACCGATTACAGCCATGCCAAGCACGCGGTATGGGGCATCACGGCAAGAAACCGCGAGCAGAATTTCGCCTTGAACCTGCTGATGCATCCCGACATCGACTTCGTCACGCTACTCGGCCAGGCCGGCACCGGCAAGACGCTGCTGACGCTGGCCAGCGCGCTGACCCAGACTCTGGAACAAAAGCGCTTTGCCGAAATCATCATCACCCGCGTCACCGTGCCGGTGGGCGAAGACATCGGCTTCCTGCCCGGTACCGAGGAAGAAAAGATGACGCCGTGGATGGGCGCACTGGAGGACAACCTCGAAGTGCTCAACAAACCCGCCGAAGATGGCGACAAGGCCGGCGGAAGCTATTCCGGCGACTGGGGGCGCGCCGCGACCATGGACTTGATCAAGAGCCGCATCAAGATCAAGTCGCTCAACTTCATGCGCGGCCGCACTTTCCTGAACAAATTCCTCATCATCGACGAGGCGCAAAACCTCACGCCGAAGCAGATGAAAACCCTGATCACCCGGGCCGGGCCGGGCACCAAGGTGGTTTGCCTGGGCAACATCGCGCAGATCGACACCCCCTATCTGACCGAAGGCTCATCCGGCCTGACTTACGTCGTCGACCGCTTCAAGGGCTGGGCGCATTCCGGCCACATTACCTTGCAGCGGGGCGAACGCTCGCGGCTGGCCGATCACGCCGCGGAAGTGTTATAGCCCTCGACTGACGCCGTCCCGCCAGCGCCGACTTTTGTCGCCAGGGCGGTGCCCGGGGCTGGCGACCATGGCGGGGCTGATCGAGCGGCTGACGATTGACCCATCGCACACGCTCACTGTCCGACAGGCCGATAATGGCTCAAGGCCTCGGGCAACCAGCGTTCGATTTCCTTGATGCGCGTTTCATCCGCCGGGTGGGTCGACAGCCATTCCGGAGGGCGTGACTTGCCCTTCGCCGCCACAGCCATGCGCTGCCACAAGGCGAGCGCCGCCCGTGGGTCGAAGCCGGCCTTGGCCATGTAAATCATCCCCATGCGGTCCGCTTCCGACTCGTGCAGGCGCGAATAGGGCAACAGAAAGCCCACCGCCGCTCCGGCGCCCAGCAGGCCCGCATAGAGATCGCGATTGGGAGAATCTTGCATCGCCACAACCGTTGCCACGCTCAGCCCGGCAACCACCACTTCCTGGCTCAATCGCTCACCGCCGTGGCGAGCGATCGCATGCGCCACTTCATGCGCGATCACCGCCGCCAGTCCGGCATCATCCTGCGCCACCGGCAGCAAACCGGTGTAGACCGCGACTTTACCGCCGGGCAGACAGAAGGCATTGAGCATCTTGTCGTTGTCGATCACCTTGAATTCCCACTGGTAATCGGTACGCCCGGTCGCGGCGGCGATGCGCTTGCCGATACGTTGCACACGCTCGTTGAGGACGGGATCGGCACTCAGCTTCTCCTTGCCGAGGATTTCCCGGAAGCTGGTCAACCCCATCTTGATTTCCTGTTGTTCGGAAACCATCTGCAGCTGCGTGCGGCCGGTGACCGGCACACTCCCGCAACCAGCCAGCAGCAGCAGTGCGAGAACCCCTGTCAGAAATTGTTTCATCATCTGTCCCCCAACGCGTTGCAAGTGAATGATAACAACCAGCGCCACACCAGAAGCCAAGCGCAGGCAGCAAACAAGGCCGCGCGAGTATCGGTCATGCCGGCGCCGACCTTTGCTGCGACGATGCATTCAGATACCGAGGTAAGCGGCCCGCACTTGTTCGTTGTCGAGCAGTTCCTGCCCGGTTCCGGTGAGCGTGATTGATCCGGTTTCCATGACGTAGCCGCGGTCGGCGATTTCGAGGGCGGCGTAAGCATTTTGTTCGACCAGGAAAATGGTCATGCCCTGCGATTTCAGGGTGCGCACGACGTTGAATACCTCCTCGACCAGCAGTGGTGCCAGGCCCATCGACGGCTCGTCCAGCAACAGCAGCTTCGGCCGCCCCATCAGCGCCCGGCCGATCGACAACATCTGCTACTGGCCGCCGGAGAGCGTGCCGGCGGGCAGATGGCGTTTTTCCTTAAGCACCGGAAAAGTTTCATAGACGCGCTCCAGCCCGACGGCGAGCCGACCTTTGGATTGCGTGATGGCGCCCA
>JAUXNZ010000157.1 GCA_030682595.1 Rhodocyclaceae bacterium
CTGCAAACGCCTACCACCCGCCAAGTACGCCGCATTGCATCGTCAGCATGCTGACGATGCAATGCAATCCACCACCATTTCGATTAACCTTGCCACCGGACTTCCTGCCTAATGATCGGTACGGCTACAGGGGGCAGGTCAGCGCCTACGAAAAGAGAAGCAACCTGGGCAATACCCAGGATGGCGACGGTGCACGCTTTCGCGGGCGCGGCTTCGTCCAGCTGACGGGGCGCGCCAATTATGAAAAGTATGGCAAGACGCTCGACATTGCGCTGGCCGACAACCCGGACGCCGCGTGTGCGCCAGAGGTGGCGGCCTGCCTGTTGGCGGCCTATCTTGACGCCAACAGGCTGGCCTTGAGCAAAGCTTTGGCGAAGGACGACCTGAAAGCCGCGCGCAAGGTGGTGAATGGCGGCAGCCACGGCTGCGGCGCGGGCGGAAAAGTCGGCGCTGGCGGGACGGCGCGAAAGCCTGAACGTGAAGGCCGACCCGGCCGATTTGCGCGACCGGCCCTACCAGCCGCCGCCACATTCGCTGCCGGCGTGTTTTCCGGCGGATGGCGACATCCAGCGTTTCATGGGCGCCTACACCAAGGCCGGGCTGATTCTCGACCAGGGGCAGGAAGGCGCGTGTACCGGTTTCGGCCTGGCCTGCGTGGTGAACTACCTGCGCTGGCGCGGCGTCAGGATGCCGAAGCAACTGGAGTCGGTGAGTCCGCGCATGCTCTACCATTTCGCGCGGCGCTACGACGAATACGAGGGCGAGGACTACGACGGCTCCAGTTGCCGTGGCGCGCTCAAGGGCTGGTATCACAATGGTGTGTGCCTGGAGTCGCGCTGGCCCTATGCGGCCGGCGCAGAGGCATTGCCAATTGCCGGCTGGGACAAGGACGCCACCGAACAGACGTTGGGGGTGTACTACCGCATCGACCCGAAGGCGATTACCGACCTGCAGGCGGCGATCATGGAGGTGGGGGCGATCTTCGTTTCGTCCTATACCCACAGAGGCTGGGACCAGGTGGCAACTGCCGCCAAGGCGCCGCAGAGCCACGCCGATTTGCCGGTCATCGAGTACGCGGGACGGCCGTCGCGCCGCGGCGGCCATGCTTTTGCGCTGGTGGGTTTCAACCGCAGCGGCTTCGTCATCCAGAACTCCTGGGGCACGAGATGGGGCGCGGGCGGCTTCGCCGTGATCGGCTATGCCGACTGGCTGGCGCATGCGATGGATGCCTGGGTGGCGGCGACGGGCGTGCCGGGCGTGGTTGCGGGCCGGCTGGCGACGGGCATCGCTGCAGCGGACAGCGCCGGCCATGCCGGCGCCACGGCCGCCTGGTGGAGCGAAGACCAGGCCTACGAACACAGCATCGTGCTGGGCAACAACGGCCATGTCGCCCGCTTCGACACGGTGGACGGGGTGACGCGCACCTTGCAGCACCAGGCTTGCGTGCAGCCGGACCGGTGGTTCCGCGCGAGCAACGCGGAGCGGAAGCGGCTGGTGCTCTACGTGCATGGCGGCCTCAACAGCGAAGCGGATGCGATCAAGCGCGCCCGTGCCATGGGACGCTATTTCCTCGGCAATGGTTGCTACCCGCTGTTTCTGGTGTGGAAGAGCGGCCTGCTCGAATCGCTGGGCCATATCCTCGAAGACAAGTCGTTGCCGGCCCCGGCCGGCCTGGCGGGCGGCCCGCTCGACTGGATCACCGACAAGCTCACCGACCCGGTGATCGAGAAGGCTATCGGCCGCCCCTTCGCCCGCCCGCTGTGGAGCGAGATGAAGGAGAACGCCGAATTGGCCGCAGCCAGCGGTCGCGGCGGCGACCTGCTGACCGATGCGCTGCGTGCGCTGGCGGGTAGCTGGGGCGACCAGTTCGAACTGCACCTGGTGGGCCATTCCGCCGGATCGATTGCGCTGGGACGGCTGCTCTGCAGCCTGGCGCAGAAGGATTTGATCCCCGACGTGAAGTCGGTGCATCTCTATGCGCCAGCTTGCACCGTGGGCTTCGCCAATCGCCATTTCGCGCCGTATGCCGAAATCATGCGGCGGCTGCACCTCGACATACTCGCCGATACTGTCGAGCAAAACGACAACGTCGCCTTGGTGTACCGCAAGTCGTTGCTCTACTTCGTTTCCAACGCACTGGAAGCGGACAAGCGCATGCCGGTACTCGGCATGGCGAATGTCTTCGACCCCGGTTTCACCGGATGGGACGGCGCGGCCAGCACGGCTGAAGACCTGGTCAATTGGCGCACGGCCATGGAGATCAACGGGCTGGCAGAGCGTCTGACGGTGCATGCGGAAGAGAAGATCGTCAGCCGCATCGGCAATGGCGCCGACGTGACAGAGAAGAAGGAAGACGCCTCCCATGGCGGTTTCGACAACAACGTCGAGATGGTCGCCACCACACTGCGGCGCATCACCGGCGCGGCGCAGCTGGCGCTGCCGGTGGATGACCTGGTGGGGTTTTAGGCTAAGTCAGGCGGAACAGATCCCGACCACGGCCACGCCCAGGCGTGGTCCGGGGATGCGTTCATGCCGGTTGTTCCTCAACGCGATATTGTTTTCACAGGAGCTCCGCCATGTTTGCCAACTCAATTTCCCCATGCATCACAACGACCAAAGTTGAAGAGTCGCGCGACTTCTACGTGAAGCACTTCGGGGCCAGGGTCACCTTCGACTGTGGCTGGTACGTCAACCTCGAGTTCGGCAAGGCGTCATCCAGCCTGCAGTTCATGGCGCCCCAGCCAGGCCAGCCGCTATGCAACCCGGCGGGACTGGGATACAACTTCTCTGTCGCCGATGTCGATGCCGAGTACAACCTGCTGATGTCCGCGGGTCTCCAGCCGGT
>JAUXNZ010000158.1 GCA_030682595.1 Rhodocyclaceae bacterium
GTGCCGACGATCCGGGCTTTTGTCTTGCGGCCGTCGTGAAGGGCGACTTCGATCTCGTCGGCGGATTCGACGACGTGATTATTGGTCAGCACCAGGCCGTCGGCCGAAACGATCACGCCGCTGCCCAAGCCTGACTGACGCTGGCTGTCGGGGCCGAAACGGTCGCCGAAAAAGTGCCGGAACACCGGGTCGTTGATGAAGGGATGACGGCGCACTTCCTGGCTGGTGAAAATATGCACCACCGCCGGCAGCGCCGCCTGGGCGGCGTCGGCGTAGGTGGCCACTTTGCGCGACTCCCCGGCGGGCACGGCCTGCTGGACGGCAATGACAGCCGGGCCGTTCGTTTCAAACGGACGGGATGGCAGCCATTCCGGCTTGAGCGTCTGGACGACAAACAGCGCGGCGACGCTGATCGTCACGGCCTGGGAAAAAATGAGCCACAATCTACGCATGAATTAACTTGGCGAAAAGGAGTGAAAGATGCTGCGCGACGCGTTGGGTGTTTACCTGGATGGTTTGCTGGAAACGCAGCGTTTCAAGGATTATTGCCCAAACGGGCTGCAAGTGGAAGGGCGCAGCGAAGTGCGCCGCATCGTCTGCGGCGTGACCGCCAGCCAGGCACTGATCGATGCGGCGCTGGAACGTTCGGCCGATGCGATCCTGGTGCATCACGGCTGGTTCTGGAAGGGGGAAGATGGCCGGGTGACCGGTTTCCGCAAACGCCGCATGCAGGCTTTGCTGGCCGCCGACATCAACCTGTTCGCCTATCACCTGCCGCTCGACGCGCATCCCGAACTGGGCAATAACGCGCAACTGGCGGTGCGTTTTGGCTGGGTCACCGAACGCCGCTTCGGCGAGCATGAGCTGGGCTGCCTCGCTGTCCTGCCAGCGCCGACTTTTGCGGGAGCGGTCGCCCAGGCGGCGGAACGGGTGCTGGGCCGCGCGCCGCTCCTGATCGGTGACGCCAACCGGCCGGTGAGTCGCGTTGCCTGGTGTAGCGGTGGCGCACAGGACTGGTTCGAGGCGGCGATCGCTGCCGGCGCCGATCTGTTCCTGTCCGGCGAGGCATCCGAGCAGACCACGCATCTGGCCCGCGAAGCGGACGTGCCCTACCTCGCGGCCGGACATCACGCGACCGAGCGTTACGGCGTAATGGCGCTCGGTGCGCATCTAACCGCACATTGCGGCATGGATTGCGAGTTCGTGGAGATCGACAATCCCGTTTAATAGGATGCTGGGGGTGGGGGGGGATTCAGGCGGTGGGTGACGCCGTCGTCGCTCAGCATGGCGACGAGCAGCAGCAGCTCCCCAGCGACGGACTGCGGGAAGCCGGTGCGGACGCCGTCGCGATTGTCATCCAGCAAGTTTTTGAGATAAGCGGCGCAGGCCGGCTTTCCCCAAAGCTCGGTCAGCCGGGCAGCGATATGCGGATAGCTTTCGATGCTGCGAGATGTTTCGGGCTGGACCTGCCAGTCCTCGGGCAGCACGTTGAAATGCTGACGCAGTTCTTCGGCGGAGCGTTCGAACTCATCCTGCTGCCCGGTCTTGCGATAGATTTCCAGTAGTTTCAGCCAGTTGCGCAAGCCCGACTTGGGTTCGTTGCGGATTTGTTCGGTCAGGGTTTGTGCGGCGCCTTGTCCCAGGCCCATGGCCAGCATGATCTCGGCCAGATCCAGCGCCTGCTCCTGTGATTTTCCCGCACCGCGGCTTCCCGCGGTTGCGGTGTGAGGGGACGCCGGGGTCTGCGCCGGATGCGGTGGCTGGGCGGCGGCCGGGTGCGGCGCTACGGGGGTTGAGGCGGGTTTGACTTCACCGGACTGGGCAGTACCCAGTCTGGCCGCCTTGCGTTGGCGCAACCAGATCAGCAGGATCAGCAGCAACAGCCCGCCACCGGCCAACGGGATGGCCTCGTTATCAAGAATATCCAGCCATTCCGTCATCATCGAAGAGCGGGTTGCCGGGGGTAGCGCGGCGGGCGCCACGGTTGTTGCAGCGGGCGCCTCGGCTGGTGATGCCACTGGTGCCATCGGTGCAATTGGTGCCGCCGGCGTCTGGAGTTGCTGCACCAACCGGTGAATATCCCTGACCAGTGTCTCGATGCGTGACAGGCGCAGCAGGATGTCATCGAGCAGCCGGTCCTGCTCCCTGAACCAGGCATGCAGCGCGTCATCCGGATCGGCGGGCGCCGCGCGACTCACATCCAGTCGCGCTTGCCCGGCAGCCGCCGGCGCTCCAGCGACGGCAAGTAACGACCATGTCATCATCAGACAGGCCAGGAAGGCGGTTTTAAAAGTGTGCGCGCGCTTGGTCAAAACAATGAAACCCCGGAAGAAAATGCCAGATGCGAGCATTCTGCCGCCCCGAAAGCAGCGCAAAACCGGGAATACAGCACGAATAGACGCCCTCAGCCGGGCTTTAGTCGCTGGGCAAAGTTCTGGCGCAGTTTCGCCACCTTGGGTGCGACAACGGCCTGGCAGTAGCCCTGCGTGGGATTCTTCGCAAAATAATGCTGATGGTAATCCTCGGCCGGCCAGAAAGTCGGCGCCGGGTCGTCCAAAGTCGGCGCTGGCAGGACGGCGGTGACGATGGGGTCGGGCCAGATGCGGCCCGCCTCGAGTTCCTTGATCAGATCGTGCGCCGTGGCAGCCTGTTGCGGTGAATGCGCGAACACGACTGAAGCGTATTGACTGCCGATGTCATGGCCCTGGCGGTTCAAGGTCGTCGGGTCGTGAATGCTGAAAAAGGCGGTGAGCAGGGTGCGATAGTCGATAACGGCAGGATCGAACTCGATGCGCACCACTTCGGCATGACCCGTGGCGCCCGTGCAGATTTGCTGGTAGCTGGGGTTTTCGACCGTGCCGCCGCAATAGCCGGAGGTGACGGCAATGACCCCGTCAAGCAATTCGAGCGCGGCTTCGAGGCACCAGAAGCAGCCGCCGCCGAGGGTGGCCAGTTCGGTCGTGGGGCGAGATGGCATGATTTTCTTCTCCAGTGGCATTATCGGGGTGGCGGGACAATACAATGCGCTACGGGCATTAATCGGGTTTTGCGGAGGAACTATGAAGATCCACGAGTATCAAGGCAAGGAAATTTTGCGGAAGTTCGGTGTGAGTACGCCGCGCGGCATTCCCTGTTTTTCGGTCGATGAGGCGGTCAAGGCCGCGGAAAAACTGGGTGGAAAGATTTGGGTGGTGAAGGCCCAGATTCACGCCGGCGGCCGCGGCAAGGGCGGTGGCGTCAAGCTGGCGAAATCCCTGGACGAAGTGCGTGCTCACGCCAGCGCCATTCTCGGCATGCAGTTGAAGACCCACCAGACCGGCCCGGCAGGCCAGAAAGTGCGGCGCCTGCTGATCGAGGACGGCGCCGCCATCGAGAAGGAATACTATGTCGCGGCGCTGACCGATCGCGCTACGCAGCAGGTGGCGATGATGGCTTCCTCCGAGGGTGGGATGGATATCGAGGAAGTCGCCCACAAGACACCCGAGAAAATCATCAAGGTCTTCGTCGATCCGCTGGTCGGCCTGACCGACGCCCAGGCGCTGGCGCTGGCCAAGGGCATCGGCGTTCCCGAAGCTTCGATTCCGCAGGCGGTGGATACCCTCAAGAAGCTCTACACCTGCTACATGGAGACCGATGCCTCGCTGGCGGAGATCAACCCGCTGATCCTCGAAGCAGGTGTGGATGGCAAGCCGGGCAACATCAAGGCGCTCGACGCCAAATTCAATTTCGACGCCAACGCGCTTTACCGCCAGCCCGAGATCGTCGCCTACCGCGACCTCGACGAAGAGGATGCCGACGAGATCGAGGCGTCAAAGTTCGACCTCGCCTACATCAGCCTCGATGGCAATATCGGCTGCCTGGTGAATGGCGCGGGCCTGGCGATGGCGACCATGGATACGATCAAGCTGTTCGGCGCCGAGCCGGCCAACTTCCTCGATGTCGGTGGCGGCGCGACGACCGAGAAAGTGACCGAGGCGTTCAAGATCATGCTGAAGAATCCGAAGGTCAAAGGTATTTTGGTCAACATTTTCGGCGGCATCATGAAATGCGACACCATCGCCGCCGGCATCATTGCCGCGGCCAGGGAAACGCATCTCTCCGTGCCCCTGGTGGTGCGCATGAAGGGCACCAACGAAGACCTCGGCAAGCAGATCCTCGCCGCGTCGGGACTGCCGATCATCGCCGCCGACACCATGGCGGATGCCGCGACGAAGATCGTCGCGGCCGTAAAGTGAGGTAATCCACATGTCAATCCTGATCAACAAAGAGACGCGGGTCATCACCCAGGGCATCACCGGCAAAACCGGCCAGTTCCATACCGAGAAGTGCATCGAGTACGCCAATGGCAAGCATTGCTTCGTCGCCGGTGTGAACCCGAAGAAGGCCGGGGAAAAGATTTTCGATGTACCGATCTTCGCCTCGGTCAAGGAAGCCCGGGCCGCCACCGGCGCCACCGTTTCGGTGATCTACGTGCCGCCCGCGGGCGCGGCCGACGCGATCTGGGAAGCCTGTGCGGCCGACCTTGATCTGGCGATCTGCATCACCGAGGGCATTCCGGTACGCGACATGCTCATCGTGCGCAACAGGATGAAGCAGAAAGTGGCGAACGGCGGCAAGGAAACATTGCTGCTCGGCCCCAACTGCCCCGGCCTGATCACGCCCGACGAAATCAAGATCGGCATCATGCCCGGCCATATCCACAGGACAGGCCGCATCGGCATCGTCTCGCGTTCCGGCACGCTGACCTATGAGGCGGTCGCGCAGGTGACGGAACTCGGACTTGGTCAGTCATCGGCCATCGGTATCGGCGGCGACCCGATCAACGGGCTCAAGCACATCGACATCATGAAATTGTTCAACGACGATCCCGCCACCGATGCGGTGATCATGATCGGCGAGATCGGCGGCCCGGATGAAGCGGAGGCGGCACGCTGGTGCAAGGAACATATGAATAAGCCCGTGGTCGGCTTCATCGCCGGTGTCACCGCGCCGGCCGGCAAGCGCATGGGCCATGCGGGCGCGTTGATCTCCGGTGGCGCCGACACGGCCGAGGCCAAGCTGGCCATCATGGAGGAATGCGGTTTTACCGTGACGCGGAATCCGTCGGAAATGGGCAAACTCTTGAAGTCCCTGCTGTAAGGAGCGGTTCATGGCACTGTTTTTATCCGAGGCCGACGTCCGCCAGTTGCTGACGATGGAGCTGGCGCTGGAAGCCGTGACGGCAGCGCATGCCGCGCACGGGATCAACCGCGCCATCGACATTTCCCGCCAGCGCACGCGCACGCCGGGCGCCACCCTGCATATCCTGCAAGGGGCGTTGCTGGATGAGGGTGTGATTGGTTACAAGGCCTACACGACCGCGCGTGCCGGCAAGCGCTTCATGGTGCATCTGTTCGACGCGGCGACCGGCGCGCCGCTGGCGGCGATCGAGGCCGATTTTCTCGGGATGATGCGCACCGGCGCCACCGGTGGACTGGCGGCGAAGGTTTTGGCCCGGCCCGAGAGTGCGGTGGTCGGCCTGATTGGCGCGGGCTGGCAGGCGCAGAGCCAGTTGGAGGCGCTGTGTCGCGTCCGGCCGATCCGGCAGGTCAAGCTGTTTTCGCGCGACGCCGAACGGCGCCGTCGCGCCAGCGCCGACTTTTCAGAACGCTTCGGCGTCGCGGTGATCCCCGTGGATAGCGCCGAGGCGGCGGTGCGCGAGAGCGACATCGTCGTCACCATCACCGCGGCCGTCACGCCGCTGTTCAAGGGCGAGTGGCTGGCGGCGGGGACGCATGTCAATGCCGCCGGATCGAATGCCCTGATCCGTCGCGAAATTGACGAGGAGACGGTTGTCCGTGCCGCGGTGGTTTGCGTGGACAGCCGCAAGACGGCGCTCGCCGAGGCCGGCGACCTGCTGCCGGCGCTGGAAAAGGGGCGGCTCTGCGAAGGACAGCTCGTCGAATTGGGCGAGATCGTTGCCGGTATCCGGCCGGGCCGACCGAATCCGCAAGCGCTCACCCTGTTCGAATCGCAGGGCATGGCCATTCAGGATCTGGCGGTGGCGGTGCGCCTGCTCAAACTGGCGCACGCGCAGGGTCTGGGCGTGGAATTGCCCTACTAGCCAATGCCCCCCCACGCTTACATGAGTTCGCTGCCCCCCACGGGGGGGGCTCATTTGGCAACCGAGCCCTCTTGGGGTGGCCCGGCGCGGGCATCATGGCCTTGATCGACCTTTCCGCCGCGCTCGAAATGGCAGTCTGCAGCGATACGGGTCGAGTCCGGCAGCTTAACGAAGATTCAGTGCTGGCCAATCCCGTGCTGGGCCTGGCCATACTGGCCGATGGCATGGGCGGCTATAACGCCGGCGAAGTGGCCAGCAGCATGGCCACGGCCGTATTGGGTAGCGAGCTCGAACACCTGTTCGACACCCACCCCCCCTGTCAGCTTGTCGCAAGCGGGCGAAGCTTTGCAGAAGACGCGCTGGCCGACGTGATCGCGCGCACCAATGCCACGATTTATCAGGCGGCGCAAAGTCAGGCGCAATACACGGGGATGGGCACGACCCTGGTCGCCGTGCAGTTTTATGATGACCGTCTGCTGGTCGCGCATATCGGCGATTCGCGGTTGTACCGGTTGCGTGGCGGGGAGCTGCAGCAACTGACGCGCGATCACTCCCTGTTGCAGGAACAGATCGACACAGGCATGATCACGGCGGGACAGGCGCGTTTTTCGAAAAATAAAAACCTGGTGACGCGTGCGCTCGGCGTCGAGCCGACCGTAAATACCGAAATGAACGAATATGATGTGCTTCCGGGCGATATTTACCTGCTTTGCTCGGATGGCCTCAACGATATGATGGAAGATGAGGGGATTGCCATGACATTGTCTGCCCTGTCGATCAACCTGCCACTTTGTGCAGCGCAACTGGTGGAGCAGGCGAACGATCATGGCGGACGGGACAATGTTTCGGTGGTCCTGGTCAAGATACAAGCAACCTTTCCGTCCGCCCATGGCGCGCGCGACTGGTGGCGGCGCATGCAGTCGTGGTTCGGTTAACGTTGTCAGCCTTGAAGGACGCTCAAGATGGCTAAGCTCATACTCAGCATGGATAACCTGGTGCTCAAGGAAATTCCCTTGAACAAGGAGCGCACCACGCTCGGTCGCAAGGCGGACAACGACATCCAGATCGATAATCTGGCGGTCTCGGGCGAGCACGCGGTGATCGTCAGCATTCTCAACGATTCCTTCCTTGAGGATCTGAACAGCACCAATGGCACCTTCGTCAATGGCCAGCAGATCAAGAAGCATTTCCTGCAAAACAACGATGTCATTGAACTGGGCAAGTACCGCCTCAAATACATCAACGAGGCGCCCCAGCACGCCGCGCAGGCCGATTTCGAGAAAACCATGGTCTTGCGCCCTGACATGCTGAGAAAGTCCGCCGATCCGTTCGCCGCGAAGCCGCCTGTTGAAGTGGCGCCGAGTGTGGCGCCGCCGCCCACGGCGGTACCAGCCGCAGCCCCCCAGACGCCGCTGGGCGCGGTGCAAATCTTGACCGGTAGCAATACCGGCCGACAGCTCGAGCTGACCAAATCGCTCACCACGCTGGGCCGGCCGGGTATCCAGGTGGCGGTGATTGCGCGGCGCCCCATTGGTTACTTCCTGACCCATGTCGAAGGCGCCCGCTACCCGCTGGTGAATGACGTGGTGATTCACACCCAGGCGCACGAGCTCAAGGATCACGACGTCATCGAGTTGGCCGGCGTGAAAATGGAGTTTTTCCTCAAGGGTTGAGGCGGTCTGCGCAGACAACAAGCATGAAAATCCGCATTCTCGGTTGCAGTGGCGGCATTGGCGGGCGCCACCTGCGCACCACCTCGATCCTGGTCGATAGCGACGTCCTGATCGACTGTGGCACCGGGGTGGGCGATCTTTCCATCGCCGAACTCGCCCAGGTCGACCACATCTTCCTGACCCATAGCCATATGGATCACATCGCCTGTCTGCCCCTCTTGCTCGATACGGTGAGCGACATGCGCAACCGCCCGCTGACCCTTCATGTGACGCCGCCGGTCGAGGAGATCTTGCGCGCGCACATCTTCAACTGGGCGATCTGGCCGGACTTCACCGAAATACCCACGCCGGACGCGCCATGCTTGCGTTTTGCCTCGATTGCGGTCGGGCAAGCTGTCGACCTGCACGGGCGGCGCATCGTGCCTCTGCCCGCCGATCACAGTGTGCCGGCTGTCGCCTACCAGCTCGACTCGGGGCGCGCCAGCCTGGTGTTTTCCGGCGATACCGGCCCCTGTCCGGCGCTCTGGCAGGCCGTCAATACCATCGACAATCTGCAGACCCTGATCATCGAAACCGCCTTCTCGAACCGCGAGCGCAAGCTGGCGGAAGAATCCTGCCACCTGTGTCCCAGCCTGTTGCTGGAGGAGTTGCGTTACCTACAATCCAGACCGGAGATATTCATTACCCACCTCAAGCCTGGCCAGATCGAACTGACCATGCAGGAAATCGAAGACAGCATCGGCGAATTTCGGCCGCGCATGCTGCAAAACAATCAGGTATTTGAATTATGAGCACACTACCCGTACTCCCCGAAACATTGGCCCGCCTGTCGTCCCTCGCCGGACTGGAGGAGGATTGTCTGCGCCAACTCGCCGGGCTGGCCAAGGTCGAATGCTTTGCGCCCGCCGCGGCGCCCCTGAACTTTGCCTGGCAGAACCGGACGGTGTATCTCATCAAGGGCGAGATGAAACTCGATTACCCCACGGGCGGCATGAAAATCATGGTCGGCGGCTGGGGCGAGGCGCTGTTCCCCCTCAATCGCGGCGGCATGGATCCCCTGCGCGCGCGGGCGATCACCGATGTCGAGATATTGTGGTTCGACGCCAATGTCCTGGATATTCTCGTCACCTGGCATCAGGCGGCGCCCGTGAAACCCGTAGCTGCCGCGGGCGACGCGACCGACTGGCGCGCTCTGTCGGGCATCTTCGATGCGCGCCAACTGACGGTGGGCGCCTTCGCCAGCCTGCCGACGGCGCACATCGACAGCCTGTTGGCCAGTTTCCAGCGGCAACCGGTCAAGCGCGGCGAGGTCGTGGTGCGCCAGAACGCCCCCGGCGATTATTATTATGTCATCGAGCGCGGGCGCGCCCGGGTATCGCGCGAGGTGACGGGTACGCGAGTTGAACTGGCGGAGCTCGATGTCGGCGACGCCTTTGGCGAAGAGGCCCTGATTGCCGAAACCGCGCGCAATGCCACGGTCACCATGGTGACGGATGGCGTTTTGCTGCGGCTGGCCAACGCCGACTTTGTCCGCCTGTTGCGTGAACCGCTGTTGCAAAGCATTCCGGCGGAAGAAGCCCGGCGGCGCATGGCGGCGGGCGCCGTCTGGCTGGATGTGCGCTTTTCCGCCGAGTACCAGCACGACGGGCTCCCCGGGGCGCTCAACATCCCGTTGAACGAGTTGCGCGACGCCCTGCCCACCCTGCCCGCGGATCGTGAATATGTGGCGTATTGCCAGACCGGCCGGCGCAGCGCGGCGGCGGCGTTCCTGCTGTCGCAACGCGGCTTCACCGCCAGCTTGCTGGCCGATGGACTGAATGCGCTGCGCGCCGGGGAAATGATCCCGACATGAATGCGGTATTGAATCCCAGCTCCGGCCAGGGTGGCAATGATTCCGCCAGTGCGCGCGATCTCGGCTCGCGCCTGGCGTTTTTCAAAAATCTGCAGGCGGTCACCAACAAGATCCATGCGACCGCCAACATCGATGAAATCATGCTGGAACTGTCGCAGGATGTCTGCGCCCTGTTCAATGCCGACCGCCTGACCGTCTATGCGCTCAGCGAAGACAAAGCCTCGATTGTTTCCAAAGTCAAGACCGGACTCAACTCCTTCCGAGCCCTGAAGCTGCCGATTGCCGATCAGAGTATCGGCGGCCATGTTGCGCTCAGCAAAAAAACCATCAATATCCGCGACGTATACGACGAAGCGGAACTCATGACCATCCATCCCAGCCTGTGCTTTTTGCAGGAGGTGGACCGCCGCACGGGCTATCGCACCAAGCAAATGCTGGTGGCCCCCATCACCGACGCCCAGACCCAAGATCTGCTGGGCGTGGTGCAGATCATCAACAACAAGGCCGACGTGCCGTTTGCCGCGGTCGCCGAGGAGGGCGTCAAGAGCCTTTGCGAAACGCTGGCGATTGCCTTTGCCCAGCGCAGCAAACCGGCGCAAACGATCAAGACCAAATATGATCATCTGGTGCTTGACGCCGTGGTTTCCGCGCACGAGATGGAACGCGCCACCAGCGTGGCGCGGAAAAATGGCCTTGATATCGAAGAGGTGCTGATCACCGAATTCCAGGTCAAACCGGCGGCGCTCGGCGCGGCGCTGGCGAAGTTCTTCGGCGTGCCCTATGAACCGTACAAGTCCGAGCGCATCAAGCCGCTCGATTTGATGAAGAATTTGCGCCGCGAATATGTCGAGCAGAACCTCTGGCTGCCCGTCGAGGAGTCCGCCGAGGGCATCACCATCGTTTGCCTGGATCCCGAGCAGGTCAAGAGTTCGCGGGTGGTGAACAACATTTTCTCCCGCAGCAAGATCGTTTATCGGGTGACCACGATTCGCGAATTCAAGCAGACCGTTGGCCAGTATTTCGGCGGCGGTGGCTTTACCGACGACACGAATGTCGGTGATCTACTGTCGGCAATGGACGAGGGTGAGATTGAAATCGATAGTGGCAGTGATGACGTCTCCGCTGCCGCCGACAATGAACTGGTCAAACTGGTTAATAAGGTCATCATCGACGCCTACCAGCAGGGCGCCTCGGATATCCATATCGAGCCGGGCATGGGCAAGGATCGGGTGCTGATCCGCCTGCGCAAGGACGGCGCGCTCTCCAAGTACATTGAAATTCCCGCGAGCTTTCGCCAGGCCATCGTCGCGCGCATCAAGATCATGTGCGACCTCGATATTTCCGAGAAACGGCGGCCGCAGGACGGCAAGATCAAGTTCAAGAAATTCGGCCCGCTCGACATCGAACTGCGGGTGGCGACCCTGCCCACCGCCGGCAGTGTCGAAGACGTGGTGATGCGGATCCTGGCGGCTGGCGAGCCGATTCCCATGGAAAAGCTCGGTTTGCTGCCGCACAACCTGGAACGTCTCAAGGCAGCGGTTTCCAAGCCCTACGGCCTGTTTTTCGTTTGCGGTCCGACCGGTTCCGGCAAGACGACGACGCTGCACTCGGTGCTCAAGTTTCTCAATACGCCCGACACCAAGATCTGGACCGCCGAAGACCCGGTCGAAATCACCCAGAAGGGCCTGC
This sequence comes from Rhodocyclaceae bacterium, assembly GCA_030682595.1. GTDB lineage: Bacteria > Pseudomonadota > Gammaproteobacteria > Burkholderiales > Rhodocyclaceae > Sulfuricystis. Next base: position 11,318 of record JAUXNZ010000158.1, read on the forward strand.
GCCAGGTGCAGATCAACAAGAAGGCCGGCCTCGATTTCCCCGTCATCATGAAAGCTTTTCTGCGCGCCGACCCGGACATCATCATGGTCGGCGAGATGCGCGATGCCGAAACCACCGGCATCGGCATCGAGGCCTCGCTCACCGGCCACCTGGTGTTCGCCACCCTGCACACCAACAGCGCGCCGGAATCGATTGTGCGCCTGCTCGACATGGGCATGGACCCGTTCAACTTCTCGGATGCCCTGCTCGGCATTCTGGCGCAGCGCCTGACCAAGCGGCTGTGCAAATGCAAGGAGGCCTACACCGCCAGCCCCGAGGAAATGCAGCATTTACTCGCCGAGTATTGCGAGGAGCTGGCGCATACCGAAACCTTCAAGCGCGACGGCCAGGCGGCCTTTGACGCGGTGCACCAGGAGTGGGTGAAAAAATACGCCAACGACAAGGGACAGTTCACGCTTTACCGCGCCAGGGAAAAAGGTGACTGCGACACCTGCGGCGGCACGGGCTACAAAGGCCGGATGGGCTTGCATGAGCTGATGATCGGCACCGATGCGGTAAAAAAACTCGTTCAGGAGCATGCGCGCGTTGCCCTGCTGGTCGCCCAGGCGCTCGAAGACGGCATGCGCACCCTCACGCAGGATGGCATGGAAAAAGTATTGCAGGGCATGACCGACATGAAGCAGGTGCGGGCGGTCTGCATAAAATAGGTGAGG
>JAUXNZ010000166.1 GCA_030682595.1 Rhodocyclaceae bacterium
CATGGAAAGCGCCTACCAGGCGCTCAAGGCCGATCTGCTGGCAGCTGGCGCGCAAGGCCGTCTGCCGGTCAACGCAATGGATGCGCGCCTGCGCGCCGCCAGCGCGCTGCGCCGTGCCCTGGAACAGGCGGTCAAGGCAACACGGCTGCTGGCGCTCGGTACGGGGGAAGCGCCGGCAAGCTCTCCACAACAGGAAGCATCATGATCGCAAGAAAAAGCACATCCGCCGATCACGGACGCGCGGCCCATGTCGGCCGCACTGTCCTGATCGGATTCTTTACCGTCGCGCCGTTGTGGGTGACCTGGCTGGTCTTCGACTTCCTGCTCGGCATCCTCGCCGGCGCCGGCACGCCGCTGTTGCGCACCGCCGCCCGGTTGGTCGCGCCGATCTCCGAAACCCTGTCGGCCTGGCTGCTCGATTCCGACTTCCAGAAGCTGGTGGCGGTGCTGCTCACCCTGGGTACGCTCTACGGCATCGGCCTGCTCGCGTCCATGGTGCTCGGCAAGCGACTGATCGAAGGCTTTGAAACGCTGCTCAACCGTCTGCCGCTGGTGCAGTCCGTCTATGGCGGCGCCAAACGTTTCCTGCAGACGCTGCGCAAGCCGCCGGTCTCCGGTCAGCGTGTGGTGCTGATCAGTTTTCCAACCCCGGAAATGAAGGCTGTCGGCCTGGTCACCAAGATAATGCACGACGCATCAACCGGACGCGAACTTGCCGCCGTCTATGTGCCGACCTCGCCCAATCCGACGTCGGGCTACATCGAGATCGTGCCCCTCGACGAGGTGGTGCAGACCGACTGGACCATCGAGCAGGCGATGAGCTTCGTCATGACCGGCGGCGCCAATGCGCCGGACAAGATCGCCTTTACCCGCGCAGCACCGCGGGAGAACGTCGCTGCTCCGGATGCCTGATTGCATGACACGCTTTTTCGCCGCCTGCTGCCTGGCCGCGCTCGGCAATGTGGCCGGTGCGCAAACGGCGGCCGAATCGGGCAATGCGCCCGACGTGGCGGTGTCACTCGTCGCGCCGGAATCGGTACGCGCCTTTTTGACGAAGTATCTCGATCTGCCGACGCGGCTGGCCGGCGACGACGCGCAGGCCGTGCTGACGCGTCGCGCCAGCGGCGCGGCGGGCGATCTGCTGGCCACCGAGGGCTATTTCACGCCGCGCATCGAGGTGCGGCGGACGGCGGATGCCGGGCTGCTGGTCGAAGTCGATCCGGGGCCGCGTACCCGGGTCGAGAGTGTCGTCATCGAATTCCAGGGCGAGTTGGCGGGCGCAGGCACCGAGCGGGCCGCCCACCGCGAGCGCTTGCGCGCGGACTGGCCGCTCAAGGCCGGGGCGACTTTCCGTTCGGCGGAGTGGACGGCGGCCAAATCCGCCCTGCTGGCGAGCGTCGCCGCCGCCGACCATGCCGGCGCGCGCCTCGTGGACAGCCGCGCCGAGGTCGATCCGGCACACGCGACGGCGCGCTTGCAGGTCGTGATCGACGCCGGCCCGGCCTACCGCTTCGGCCCGCTCGCCATCGAAGGCCTGAAACGCTACGACGCATCGCTGGTGCAGGGGCTCGCGCCCTTTGCCGCGGGCGATGCTTACCGCCGCGATGCGCTGCTGAACTTCCAGACGATCTTGCAGAACACGCCGTGGTTCCATTCGGTAATCGTCGAGGCCGATCCGGCCGGCGCCGACGCCGTTGATGCGGCCGTGCCGGTGCGCGTGACGCTGGCCGAGACGCCCTCCAAGCGCATCGGTGTCGGCCTCGGCTATGGCACCAACAGTGGCGCGCGCGGCGAACTCAATTACCGCAATCACGATTTTCTCGGCCGCGCCTGGGATTTGAACAGCGGCCTGCGGATCGAGGAACTGCGCCAGACCCTGTTTGCCGACCTCGGCCTGCTGCCCGATGCGGGCGGCTACCGGCTGGGCTTCGGTGGGCGACTGGAGGCCAGCGACATCGAAGGCCTGGTTAGCACGCGCCAGGTGCTGGGGGTGAACCGCAGCCGCGTCAAAGGCAACGTCGAGACGCGGCTTAGCCTCGACTGGCAGCGCGAGGCGTTGCGCCCCGATGGCGCCGCCCGCCAGACCGACACTGCGCTGGTGCTCGACTGGCGCTGGACCCGCCGCGCGGTCGACGATCCACTCAAGCCGCGGTACGGCAATCTGATCGACTTCCAGCTGGGCGGCGCAGCGCAATACCTGCTGTCCGACAGCAACTTCGTGCGCAGCCAACTGCGCGTGCAACAGTGGTGGCCCGTCGGTGAACGCGACACGCTGGCGCTGCGCGGCGAAGCCGGCTTCACTGCGGCCGCGTCGCGTTCCGGCATTCCGCAGGCTTATCTGTTCCGCAGCGGCGGCGGACAAACCGTGCGCGGGCATGCCTTTCAGAGCCTCGGCGTGGCCGAGGGCAACGCCGTGTTGGGCGGCCGCACGCTGCTCGTCGGCAGCCTCGAATACACGCGCTGGCTTGGTGACACGGGCGGCCCGTGGGGCGCGGCGGTGTTCGTCGACGTCGGCGATGCCGCCGACCGCTGGCGCGACCTGCGGGCGGCGGTCGGCGCCGGCGCCGGCGTGCGCTGGCAGAGCCCGGTCGGCCCGCTCGCCTTTGATCTGGCGCGTGGCAGCCGCAGCGGGCGCTGGTATCCGCATTTCGCCGTGATGGTGGCGTTCTGATGGCGGACACGTGGTTCAAACGCTGGCTGCGCCGGATCCGGCGCCCGGTGCTGCTGATTCCGACAGCCATCGTGTTCGCTCTGGCCGCGGCTGCGAGCTGGCTGTTGTTTTCGCAAGCGGGACTGCAGCGCGCTTCCAATTGGGTGACCTGGGTCAGCGACGATGCAGTGCATATCGAGGGTGCGCGCGGCCGGCTGTTCGGTCCGCTGAGCCTGGAGCGTCTGAGCATCGAATCCGCCGGCAACCGCTACATCCTCGACGGTCTCGAACTCGCCTGGAATCCAATGGCGCTGTTCGACGGCCTGCTCGAAATCCACCGCTTGAAAGCCGCCCGCGTCGAACTGGCGCTGGCCGATGTCGAACCAGCCGCGCCGCCCGCCGCCCTGCGCCCGCCGCTGGCCGTGCGGGTGGAGGCGCTGGAAATCGGCATCCTCGCCCTGCACGATACCGCGCAGCCTGCACAAGTCCTGGCCCGCGATCTGCAGGCCGCATTTTCCAGCGATCGCACCACGCATCGCCTCGACGCGCTGGCCGTCACCCTCGACGCCGGCGCCTTGTCCGCGCAGGGCACGCTCGCCGCCATCGCGCCTTTCGAGCTGCGTGCCGAAGCGCGGCTGGCCGGCAGCGGCACGCCGGCGCTGAAGGTGACGACGAAGGCCGGCGGCACGCTGGAGGCTATCAGCCTCGACATCGACGGCGATGGGCAAGGCTTTTCCATCGCCGGGCAGGCCAGCCTGCGGCCATTTGCCGCCCAGCCGCTGGCGGCCTTGCGCATGACGGCGCGCGGCCTCGATCCGCGCGTTTTTGTCGCGACGGCACCCCGTGCACTGCTTGCGCTCGATGTCGATCTGGCGCCGCAAAGCGACGGCGCGCTGGCCGGCCGCCTGCGCGTCGACAATACCGCGCCGGCGCCGCTGGATCGGGGCGGGTTGCCATTCTCGCGTGCCGAAACGCGCTTGGTTCTGCATTGGGATGCCAGCCCGCGCCGCCTGCGCCTGGACGGCCTGTTGTTGAAAGTCGGCGCTGGCGGGACGGCGAGCGGCCGCGTCGATCTGGTCTGGCCGACTGATGCGCCCTGGCCGACGGGCGACGCCGATCTCAAGCTGGCGCAACTCGATCCATCCGCGCTGCATTCCGCCCTGCGACCTGCCCGACTGGCCGGCCGCGTCCTCATGAGTGGCGACGCCACGGCACAGCAGGCCACGCTGGCCCTGGTCGACGGCGCCCCCGGGAAGCGACGGCTCGATGCGGAATTCGCGCGGCGCGGCGATACGCTGACGCTGTCCCGCCTGCTGCTCGCGCAAGGCGCGGCGGAACTGTCCGGCCAGGGTGAACTGCGGCTCGACGCGCAGCGCGCCTGGCGCTTTGCCGGACACTTGCGGCATTTCGACCCTGCCGCCTTCGTCGCTGCGCCCCAGGCCGACCTGAATGCCGAATTCGAGGGCAGCGGCCGTCTCGCGCCGCAACTCGATGGACGGCTGCGCTTCACCCTCGGCGCCAGCCGGCTGGCCGGCGAGGCGCTGGCCGGCGGCGCCGACCTGGCGTTCGCCGGGCTCGACCGTCCGGACCATCTGCTCGCCGTGAACGGCAAGGCCCATCTGCGCGGCTTGCTCGACATCCGGCTCGGCGGCAGCCACCTGCACCTTAAGGGCGGCTGGGGCGGCGCGGCGGAAAAACTGCAACTGAGCCTGAAAGTGCCCGACCTGGCGCGCCATCGGGCACTGGTCGCGCCATGGCTACCGGGCTTGCCGCCGGATTCGGTCGGATCGTTCGAACTCTCGATCGAGGGCACGCCCGCGCAGCACCGGCTGGCCGCCAGTGCCGGCCTGGCGGCCGGACGTAAAGTCGGTCTGAGCGCCAGCGGTGCGCTGCGCATCGCGTCGCAGGACTGGCGCGACACCGCCTGGCAGGGCGTCATCGAAACCCTGTCGCTCTCCGGCGACCTGCCGCTCGCACTGTTGGTGCCGGCGCAACTGGCGGCGAGCCGCGCGCGCATCACGCTCGGCACGGCCGAACTGGCCTTCGCCGATGGCCGCATCGCCCTGGCGGAAAGCACCTGGCGGCCCGGCCACTGGAGCAGCCGCGGCCGCTTCGACGGCATCGCCTTGCGGCTGGGCGAGGCGGTGCCCCAATCCGGCCCGCCGCCCGCCCGCGCCAGCGGCGAATGGACCCTCTCAAGCCAGGAAAACGACACCCTCGCCGGCCATCTGCGCGCCAGCGTGCCGGACTTGCGCGGGCTCGGTCCGGCCATCGACGGCAACCTGAGCAGCGCCGGAGCGCTCGCGATCGATGCCACGTTCGCCGGCAGCTTCGCGGCGCCGCTGCTGAGCGGCCAGGTGCGCGGCAGCGGGCTGGCCCTCAGCCTGATCGACGAGAATATCCAGTTGCGCGACGGCGAAATGCTGATTCGCTTCGACCGCGAGCGGGCGCTGGTGGAACGGCTCACTTTCGTCGCGCCCCACCAGCCGCCGCCGCGCGCCGCGCAGATCGTCGGCAGGGCCGGCTTCCCCGCACCGCAGGAGCCGGGCCACCTGAGCATCAGCGGCGAATTCGACCTGCGGCAAGCGCACACGCGCCTCGCCGCCACGCTCACCCGCGTGCCGCTCGCGCAGCGAACGGAGCGCTGGGTGGTGGCTTCCGGCACGATCAATCTGGAACACGCCGACGCACGCCTGCGCCTCGCCGCGCAACTGCTTGCCGATGCCGGCTATATCGCCGAGGCGGTGGCGGGCCGTCCCGCGCTGGCCGATGACATCGTCGTGCTCGGCCGCGCCGCGGCGGCGCGCCGCGGGCCGCGTATCGAGAGCGACATCGGCTTCGATCTGGGCGAGCATTTCCATCTGCGCGCCGGCGGGCTGGCCGCGCGCCTTGCCGGCCGCCTGCGGGTGCGCGGCGGCGATGGACCCGGCGCCGCACGGCTGGCCGCCACCGGCAGCATCGCCACCCGCGATGCCACCTTCGATGCCTACGGCCAGCGCCTCAGCGTCGAGCGCGGCATCGTGAACTTCCAGGGGCCGCTCGACGATCCCGGCCTCAACATACTGGCGCTGCGCAAGGGGCTGGCGGTCGAGGCCGGCGTCAGCGTCACCGGCACGGTGCAGCGGCCGCTGGTGCGTCTGGTCTCGACGCCGCCGGTGTCGGACGCGGAAAAGCTGTCATGGATCGTCCTCGGCCGTGCCCCGGACGCGGGCGGCACCGACGCCTCGCTGCTGCTGGCCGCCGCCGGTGCGATTCTCGGCGGCCAGGGCGACGGCGTGACGGCGCAGCTGGCGCAGGCCTTCGGCGTCGATGAAGTCTCCTTGCGCCAGGCAGCGACGGGTGAGCCGCTCACCGGCCAGATCCTGGTCCTCGGCAAGCGCCTCTCGGCGCGCACCTATCTCGGTTACGAGCAGGGGCTGTCGGCGGCCACCGGGGCGGTGAAGCTGACACATGCGCTGACGCCACGCATTTCCATTGTCACGCGCGCCGGGGAGGATAATGCGATCGACGTGTTCTACCACTTCGCTTTCGACTGAAAGCCCGTTCGTCATGCAGACACAGAAGGAGGATTCATCATGCAACTCGGATTGATCATCGGTATTGTCTTCGCCATCGGCGCGGTGATTTTCGCCATGCAGAACATCGCTCCGGTGACGGTCACGCTGGGATTCTGGAGTTTCGAAGGCTCGCTGGCGCTGGTGCTGCTGGTCGCGCTCGGGCTCGGTGCGCTGATCGCCGGACTGATTTCGTCACCCGCCATGATCCGCCGCCAGTGGAATGTCGCCCAACTGGGCCGGCAGGTGGCCGATCTGGAGCACAAGCTCGCCGAGGAGATGCGGCACAATGAGACATTGCGTAATCAAATGGCCCAGGCACGCACGAGCACGGTGAACATCGAACCGACAGTTGCCGTGGAAGAAAAGCCCTATGTGGGCCTGCGCACGCTGATTGCAGGTGACAGCGGAGAAAAACCGCCAACATCGTGATACCGGGACAGATAAATCCCCGCTCAGTGTATGCAACTTGGCATTAAGCCACCACGTGACGAGGAGACAACGAGATGAACGCTCTGTCGAGCCTGCCGTTCGAGATTGACGTCTTTGGCCGCGTCGCCCTGCTGCTGATCGTGGCCATCGCCAGCGCCGAGGCCTGCGAGCGCTGGCTGCGCCTGCCACGGCTGATCGGCTACGTGCTCGCCGGGCTGTTGCTGGGGCCGGCAGTGCTGGCCTGGGTTCCGCCCAGCATCACCGGCGATCTGCGTCCGCTGATGCTGCTCGGCCTCGGCCTGCTGCTGTTCGAACTCGGCAGCCGCGTCGACCTGCGCTGGCTGCGCCACAATCCGATGCTGATTGTCAGCAGTTTGGTCGAAAGCGGCCTGACTTTCGGCGCGATCTATCTTTTCCTCGGCTGGTTCGACCTCGCCACGGTGACGCGCATGGCCGTGGCCGCAATCGCCGTATCGACGAGCCCGGCGGTGGTGATGCGCATCGTCGCCGAGAATAACGCGCGCGGCCAGATGACGGAACGCCTGATGCTGATGACGGCACTCAATAGCCTGTATGCAATTCTGTTGCTCAAGATCAGCGTCGGCATGGTGCACCTCGACCGCAACGCCGGGCTGCTGCAGGCGATCGCCCATCCCGCCTACGTCGCCTTCGGTTCCTTCCTGCTCGCCGCGGCGTTGGCGTACGGTATGCACCTGGCACGTTTTTCGCACCTGAAGCGCGAGAGCGAACGTTTCACGCTGGTGATTGCCGTCGTCCTGCTCGGCACCACGTTGGCTGACCGGCTTGGCCTGTCGGTGCCGATGGCCCTGCTCTGCGGCGGCATGATCCTGCGTTCGCTGTCACAACGGCTGCATCTTTTTCCCGAGCATTTCGGCGCCGCCGGCGCCCTGCTGGTCATCGTCCTGTTCACCCTCACCGGCGTCGCGCTCGATCCGCGCCATGTCGTCGCCGGCGGGCTGATGTCGATCGGCCTGCTGCTGATTCGGGGTCTGGCGAAATATTGCGGGGCTTACATATCGGCCGGCTATGGCGGACTGGCGCCGAGCAAGGCAGCCTGGCTTGGCGTGGCGCTGTTGCCGATGTCCAGCCTGGCCGTGCTGCAGGCCCACGAAGTGGCCGGGCTGTATGCCGACTTCGGCGACGAGATCCTCGCCATCGTGCTCGGTGCCGTGTTGATCATGGAACTGGTGGGGCCGGTGGCGACCCAGCTCGCGCTGCGCCGTAGTGGCGAGGCCATGCCGACTCCGGGCGAAAGGGAGGTCTGAGATGGCGCTCGAAAACTTCAAGTCCTCGCGACCGCTCAGCCTGGGCGTCGAACTCGAACTGCAGATCCTCGACACCCACGACTACGCGCTGACCCCGATGGCCAACGACCTGCTGTACTGGGTTGGGCGCCACGCCGATCATCCGGGCAACATCGTGCCCGAGATTACCCAGGGCATGATCGAAATCAGCACCGGCATCCATTCCACGCACCTGACCCTGAGCGCAGAACTTGGCGAGATCCGGGACTTCCTCTGTCGCGGCGGGCGCGAACTCAATCTCGCGCTTTGCGGCGGCGGCACCCATGCCTTCCAGCACTGGGGCGACACGCGGATTTTCCACAAGGAGCGCTTCCACTACATTTCGGACGTCTATGGTTATCTCGCCAAGCAGTTCACGATTTTCGGCCAGCATATCCATATCGGTTGTCCTTCGCCGGACGAGGCGCTGTTCCTGTTGCATTCGTTGTCCCGCTACATTCCGCACCTGATTGCGCTGTCGGGCGCGTCGCCCTACGTGCACGGACACGATACCGGTTTCGCCTCGGCGCGGCTCAATTCGGTGTTCGCCTTTCCCTTGAGCGGGCGCGCGCCGATGGTCAATTCCTGGCTCGAGTTCAGCGACTATTTCGAGAAAATGACGCGCACCGGGGTGGTCGAAAGCATGAAGGATTTTTACTGGGACATCCGCCCCAAGCCAGAATTCGGCACCATCGAAATCCGCGTCTGCGACACGCCGCTGACCGTTGGCCATGCCGCCGACCTGGCCGCCTACCTGCAGGCGCTGTGCCGCTACCTGATGGTCGAGCGACCGATCTTTCCGGTCGAGGACGATTACCTGGTGTACAACTTCAATCGCTTCCAGGCCTGTCGCTTCGGCACCGAGGGCATTCTGGTCGATCCGAAATCTGGCGAGCACCGCACTTTGCGTGAGGACATCCTGGAGACGCTGGTGCGCATCGAGCAGCACGCCATAGAGCTGGATGCCGACGTTCCCTGCGCGCGCATAAAGACGCGGGTGGAGCAAGGCGCCAGCGACGCCGGCTGGTGTCGTGCCCGTTTCACCGAGCTGGGATCGGCACCGGAACTGATGCGCGCGCAGGCGCTCCGCTGGCAGGAGGCCTGAGCGCAAAGTGACCCGTTCGCTGCGCATCGGGCTGTCGCCCCGGTTGATGCACCGGGTGCCGGTCGAACTCGGATTTCGCAACAAGAAGCTGCAATATCTCGAACAGTCGATTGCGCACTGGGTCATGGCCCACGGCGCGCTGGCCTTCATGCTGCCGACGCTGGTCGAGCACGGCGAAGTCGAGCGGCGCGCGATCCGCGTCAGCGACTATGTGCGCGAACTCGACGGCCTCATCCTTCAGGGCGGCGCCGATGTCGCGCCGGCCTCCTATGGCGACGAAGCCTTGCGGCCGGAATGGTGCGGCGATCGGGTGCGCGATCTCTACGAAATCGAATTGTTCTGGGAATGCATGATCCAGGGCAAGCCGGTACTCGGCATCTGCCGCGGCTGCCAGTTGATCAACGTCGCGCTCGGCGGCACGCTCTGGCAGGACCTGCCGAGCCAGACGGAAAGCGCCAACCGCCACAACGATCCGGCCCGCTATGACCAGTTGGCGCACCCGATCGAGTTCGAAGCCAGCGCAAGCCTGCGCGAGATCTACGGCGGTCTCGACGGCGGGCAGGTGACCAGCATCCACCACCAGGCGGTCCGCGATCTCGGCAAGGATCTGGCGGTCGAGGCGCGCGCGGAGCCTGACGGCATCATCGAGGCGATCCGCTGGCGCGGCGCCGGCTTCGTGCTCGGCGTGCAATGGCACCCCGAGTTCCACCCGCCGCTGGATACCCGGCTGCTGCCGCGCGAGCCACTGATGGAGGCATTCCTCGCGGCGGCGAAGGAAAGGGCGGCGGAATGCTAGCGTGTGCGAATGTCGATCCGCCTGCCGACGCAATCCGCCTTCGCTAGCGGGGATGCAGAACAATGAATGCGCGACGAAATCCGCGCACTCGGCATGATGGAACTTTGTTCGCTCGGCTCATGGGATTACCCGGCGCCAAGTTATGTCTTTCACGTTAAATTTCTACCGTTAAGCCGTTTCGGCACATGATCAGGGCGGTCATGAAAACTCGTCAGGCGTCTCGCGCGGGTCGCACATAACCAGCACATCGCCTTGCGCTTCGGCCAGCACATGCTTGGTCACGCTGCCCAGCAGCAATTCCTCGGCGATATGCGAGCCGTGCTTGCCGATGACAATCAGGTCGCAGTCGTATTCCTGTTCCATGGCGATGATCTGCTGTGAGGGGTCGCCGTGGATGACCCGCGCCGAATACTCCATCGGCGCCAGTCCGGCGGCAGCCGCCAAATCGTGCAGCCGCTTGCGGCGGGTCTCGCTGCCGGTCGTGACATATTGACGAATCACCTGCTCCTCAACGCCCGCAAAAGCCAGCTTGCCTTCGTAGGGCAGTTCGAAGGCATGCAGCAGGACAAGGTCGGCATCGGGCGCCAGCCGTCTTGCCGTGCGGATCGCCTGGAGCGATACGGGGGAGAAGTCCACCGCAACCAGCACGCTGCGATAGGCCTCATGCGGAGGTTGTTTCACGACCAGCACCGGACGCCGTGCCGATTTGCGCAGTAGACGCGCCGCCGTTGAGCCCAGCATGGCGTGGCGCAGGAAAGACTCGCCGCGCGCGCCAAGGATGAGCAGATCCGCATCCAGCGCATCGGCCTCGGCGGCAATCGCGGACAGCGGGTTGCCGACGACGACACGCAGCCGCGCGGCCACACCTTGAAGGTTCGCCGGATTATCGATCAACTGTTTCAGCTGTTCGCGGGCGTTGTCCTCCAGTGCCGCTTTGACCGCGGACAGATCACTCCCCAGCATCTCGCGCAGGCTGTCGAGGGTATCGAGTTCGAGCGCGTGGAGAACGTGGAGTTCGTTGCCGGCCAAGGCAGTCAGGTGAAAGGCGCGCTCGACGGCATGGCGCGCCGGCGCGGAAAGGTCCGTGGCGGCAAGGATCGTCCGGGGGGTCTTCATTTGATAGTCTCCTTTACTGGGTTCTCGATCACCGGTTGGTAGTCCCAGTCGCGGATATCCTGAAGCATCAGGTCGATATCGGCGGTGGGGATGTTCAACATCCGTAACGCTGTCGCACCAAGCCGCAGGCTGGCCTCAATCGCCTCCGGATAGGCATGGATCGCGCCGGCGTTGACCAGGATTGAGCTGGTTTCAAGATCGCGGGCGCGGGCGATGACAGGTAAGTGCGGGCAATGCCGGCGCAGCGCGGAGATGGCACTCAAGGCGGCGGCATGGGCATCGACAGTGATGATCGCCAGACTGGCGCGCTCAGCTTGGGCAGCGGCCAGTAGTTCCGGATCGGCAATGTCGCCGTAGAGCACGGGGTGGCCATCGACCCGTCCTTGCTGCACCCGCTTCAGATCAGTATCAAAGGCGACAAAGGTCACACCGCTGGATTTCAGCAGCACCGCGATGGTATGGCCAACCCGACCATAGCCGCCGATCAGCACCTGGGGCGCGGGCAGGCCTGCCAGCGGCTCCACAAGCGGAGCGGATGCGGCGTCAGGTCTGGCGAGGCGGCTGGCGATCGCGTGGTTGAAGCGGATCAGCAAAACGCCTGCGATCATCGAGAACAGGACGGCAGTCAGTGCGATCTGGCCAATGTCCGGATCGATGGCGCTTGCATCCAGTGCGATGGTGAGCAGCGCGAAGCCGAACTCACCCCCTACCGCCAAGAGGAGAGCGGTACGCCATGAGGCGATCGCATCCATGCCGCTGCGGCGCACGATCAGGACGACGATGACGATCTTGCTCAGCAGGAGCAGCACTGTTCCCAGCAGTGCCCAAGGCCAGATCCGGGGCAGCGAAGCCGGGTCGACCAGCATGCCGACGCCGACAAAGAAAAGACCGAGCAGCACATCGCGAAACGGACGAATGCTCGATTCGACCTGATGACGAAACTCGGTCTCGCCGAGCATCATGCCCGCCAGGACGGCGCCGAACGCCAGAGACAAGCCCAGACTGCTGGTGGTCCAGGCGGCGGCCAGCACCACCAGCAACACCGTCAGGGTGAATAGCTCGGCGGAACGGCGCTCGGCGATCATGTGAAAGAGTGGGCGCAAGGCCCACCGAGCCGCATAGAAGACGAGGGCGAAGGCCAGCACGGCCTTGGCCATGGCCCAGCCAAGCTCTCCAGCAAGCTGGTCCATTCCGATAGCGACACCAAGCACTGGAATCACCACCAGAAACGGCACGGCGGTGACATCCTGGAATACCGAAATGGCCAGGCCAAGCCGCCCATGCGGGGTATTGTCCTCGCCCTGTTCGGCCAACTGACGGCCGATGATGGTGGAGGACGACTGTGCGAAGACGGCGCCGACGACAAAGGCTGCCACGGCGCTCAGGCCGGCAAGCCACAGCAGCACGGCCACGGTGGCCGTTGTCAACACGACTTGCGCCGTCCCGAGACCGAGTATCTGATGGCGCATCGCGTGCAATTGCGGCAACGAATAATTGAGTCCGATCGAGAAGAGCAGAAAAACCACCCCGAACTCGGCCAATACCTTGAATTCCGGAACATGCACCGTCGGCCCGACGGTATGGGGCCCGAGAATCAGCCCAACCAGCAGGTAACCGAGGCTGGACGGAATATGCAGCCGTTGAAAACCGACCATGATCGCCACGGCTACGCCCAGAAGAAGAATGATTTGTGCCAGATTATCCATATGTCCTATACGTTTGCGGCGCTTCCTGGCATTGCCCTGATGAGCCGGTTGCGTTTCACGATGCCGCTCCACCACCCCGAATGATAGCGGTCAGGGCCTCGACCGCGTAATCGACGGCGTTGCGCATTGGATACAGGATGGTCGGAGCGCCCAGCCTCTTCAGGGCGGCGCCGTCAAAATCCTCGCGGGCGACGACCGCGATTTCACCGGTGAAATGCAATTCCCGCAGGCTGCGCAGCAGATCGCGGTTCGAGGCCATGTCCGGCAGGGTGCTGACCACCCAGCGCGTGTCCTTGAGCGGCAGGCTTTCGAGGAACTCGCTGGCGATGCCGTCGCCGTAGCGCACCGGCAGGCCCTGCCGCCGCAGCGTGCGCGCCACCTCCGGATCGAATTCGACGCCGAGCACCTTGAGTTCGGCCTCTTTCAGGCCCAGCGCCAGGCGGCTGCCGTAGCGCCCCAGGCCGAACACGATGACGTCGGCCTCGCGCAGATCGTGGCGTTCCGTCGCCACTGCCAGTTCTCGGAAGGGACGCTTGCGCTCGAAAGCCCCCAGCCAGGGCGCCAGCTTCTCGTAGAGTTGATGCGAATAGAGGATCATGTAGGTCGACAAGGCGATGGTGATCAGCCCGACCAGCGTGGTCAGCCCCAGCGCACCGTTATCGATGTGGCCGAGGGTGATGCCCATGGCGACGAAGATGATCGAAAACTCGCTGATCTGGGCCACCGTGAGGCCGCAAAGGAAGCCGGTGCGCTTGCGGTAGCCCATGTAGCCCATGATCGCCATGACGATCAGCGGGTTGCCGATCAGCACGAACAGCGACAGAGCAATCGCCGGCCAGACTTCGCCGCCGAGGGTGGAGAAGTCCAGCTTGGCGCCGAGATCGATAAAAAAGAACAGCAACAGGAAGTCCCGGATGCCTGTCAACCTGGCGTTGATCGCATCCCGATAATGCGTCGAGGCGAGCGAGAAGCCGGCGAGGAAGGCGCCGGCCTCCTTCGAGAAACCCGCCCATTCGCCCAGCGCGGCCAGGCCCGTGCCCCAGGCGATGGCGAAGATCAGCAGCAGTTCCTGCGACTGCGCCATGCGGTCGACAACTTTGGGCAAGACGTAGCGCATCAGCAGATACATGCCCACCAGCGCTACGCCAATACGCAAGGCCAGCGAGCCGACCAGGGGCAGTAGCGCACCCTCGCCGCCATCACCGCGCAGGGCGCTCATCACCATCATCGCGATCACGACGGCCAAGTCCTGGACGATCAGGAAGCCGACGGCGATGCGGCCGTGCAGCGAATCGATCTCGCGCTTGTCGGACAAAAGCTTGACAATGATGATGGTGCTCGAAAAGGTCAGTGCGACGGCGACGTAGAGTGCTTCCACCCAGCCCCTGCCCATGGCGAGGATGAGGAGGAAGCCGATGACGATGGTGAAGGCGAGTTGCCCCAGACCGGTGGCCAGTGCGACGGGACCGATATGGCGGATATGCTGCAGGTCAAGCTTGAGGCCGACGACGAAGAGCAACACCGTGACGCCAACCTGGGCGAGCAGGTTGATCTGGTCATGAGCGGTGACGATACCCAGCAGGGCGGGACCGGCCGCGATACCGATCACGATGTAAGCAATCAGCACCGGCTGGCGCAGCCAGAGAGAAACCGCGCCCGCGGCGGCGGACATCAGTAGCAGAAGGGCAAACTCGCCAAAGACTCCGAGCATGATTCAGTTCCTCAGAATGGTCATGTGCATTTTTTGGTCAGACAGCCATATGGCTAGCGATAGGTAAGGAAGCCTACCGCCAGCGCGGCCAGCACGACGGTGGCCCAGCCCAGGCGGTCGACATAGCGGTGCAAGGCCGCCTCCATGCGTGCGCCGCCCCAGGCCATCAGGCCGGCGACCATGAAAAAGCGCGCGCCGCGGCCGATGATGGAGGCGATGGCGAAGGGCAGCAGCGTCATTGACAGGGCGCCGGCGGCGATGGTGAAAACCTTGTATGGGATGGGCGAGAAGCCGGCGACGAAAACCGCCCAGAAACCCCACACGCCAAACCACGCGACGGCCGTTTGATATGCGTCCCAGTAGTGGCTTGCCTGCAGCCAGGGCAGTATCGAGTCAATCGCGAAAAAACCGATGGCATAGCCGAGGAGTCCGCCGGCCACCGATGCCAGCGTCGTCAGCAGGGCGAGCCACCAAGCTCGCCGCGGATTGGCGAGGCACATCGGCGCCAGCATCACATCCGGCGGCACCGGGAAGAATGACGATTCCGCAAAACTCATTCCGCCCAAATACCAGGGGGCGTGGGGGTGCCGGGACCAGGTCATGGCGCGGCGATATAAGGGAGAGAATATTTTCACGGCAGACCCTGCGGCAGCCCGTACGTCCGAAGCGGGCGCACGCGAAGAGCGCGCATGTTAACGTGAAATACGCAATTTGACGCCGCGTTCATGGACGAGCGCAGCGAGCAAACTTCGTCCCCCGCCCCGGGGCGGGGGCTGGGGGTGGGGGGCATGCAAAGGGGCTGGCTTTCATGATGCTGGGTGATATTTCACGCATCATGAAGGTCACGCCTGCATCAGACGCTTCCTGCGTTTGCGCATGACGCGCCAGTACCAGACCATGCTGATCAGGGCGTAGCTGCCGATACCGCAGCTGACCGCGGCAATGGACAGTCCGATGAACAGGGGCAGGCCGACGCTGCCCAGGCTCTGCCAGAGACTCTCGTCCGCACTGCCGTCCGGCAGCGGCGGCGGTGCGGCGGCGTCCGTGCCGGTGAGCCAGGCGCCGAGATGGTAGGCGGCGTAGTAAATGGGGGCGAAGGTGACCGGATTGGTCACCAGGGTGCTCGTCACGGCGACGGGAACGTTGGCGCGCAGGACGACCGCCGTGACGGCCGAAAAGGGGATCTGGACGAGCGGGATCAGCAGCCCGAAAAACACCCCGATGCCGACGCCCAGCGCGACACCGCGCCGCGACCAGTGCCAGAGGCGCGGCTGGTGCAGCAGCGGTCCCAGCCAGCGCAGCCAGCGTTGGCCGGCGAGTTGTTCGCGCGTGGGAATGTGGCGTCGCAGCCTTTCAAGTATTGACATTGCGGTCGATTTCAGAGGAGGGCGTCAGCGCGGGCAGCTTGCGGTGCAGCGCTGCCTTCGCCAGAAGGTGCGCCGAGATCGGCGCAGTGATGAAGAGGAACAGGGTGACCAGTATCTCATGCAGGCTGAGCCCCGCGCCACTCAGGCTGAAGAATGTGGTCGAGGCGACCAGCAGGCAACCGACCCCCAGGGTGGTCGCCTTGGTCGGGCCATGCAGGCGCGTGTAGAAATCGCGCAGGCGGTAAAGTCCCAGCGAGCCGATGAAGGTGAAGGCCGCGCCGGCGAGCACGAGAAATGACAACAGGATTTCGACAAAGATGTTCATTCGATGATATCTCCGCGCAGCAGGAATTTCGCCAGCGCCACGGTGCCGACAAAGCCCATCAGCGCGATCAGCAGCGCCACTTCGAAATACAGCGGGCTGGCGAGGTGGATGCCCAGCAGCACCAGCAGGGCGATGGCATTGATGGAGAGGGTGTCGAGCGCGAGGATGCGATCTGTGGCGTCCGGCCCCTTGAGCAGCCGCAAAAAGCTCAGGGCGAAGGCGGCACCCACCAGGGCAAAAGCGATGGTCAGTGCGAAACTCAGCATTTGATGGACCCCTCGAAGATTGCCTTGAGTGGCGCCTCGAAGCGCGTTTTGATCGTCGCGACGAGTTCTTCCGGCGACTCGACGTCGAGGCCATGCACCAGCAGATGGCGGCGGTCCACCGACAACCGCGCCGAGACGGTACCCGGTGTGAGGCAGATGGTATTGGCGAGCAGGCTGATGGCGAGATCGTTGGTCAGATCAAGCGGCACGACGACGAAGGCCGGCCGCAACGCGCGCGGTCCGGCGAGGATCAGGCGGGCGACGGCCAGGTTGGCGACCAGCACGTCATACAGAAAGACGCCCGCAAAATGCAGCAGGCGACCGGGCGCGTGGATGCGCACGCGTTCCGGCCAGAACGCCAGGGTGAAGCGCGGAATCGCCCAGCCGAGCAAGAGGCCGAGCAGAATCTGCCCCGGCGCGATGCTGTTGTTGAGCAGGAGCCAGATGGCGGTGAGGATCGGCGTGAGGATGGGGTGCGGCAGCCAGTTTTTCCTTGGTGTCATGGCGTGCCTCCCAGCACGGCGGCGATGTAGGCGGCGGGATCGGCAAGTTGCAAAGCGGCGGCTTGCGTGAAGTCGACCGCCGGTCCGGCCGCCACGGTGAGGGCGAGAATCAGGCCCAGCAGGCCGAGGATGGCGGTCAGCTCGCGCGGGCCGGTGGGCGGATCGGGAGGTTCGTCCCGCAAATGGTCGGGCCCGCCAGCGGTGGCGGGAATGCCGGCGGGTTCAAGCGAGCTTGTCCTGAAGAGCAGCCGACTGCCGGCGCGGGCGAGCGCAATCATGCCGGCCAGCGCGGCAAGCAGGATGAATACCCAGACTACGGGATGATCCGGCGCAGCGCGCAAGAGGAGAAACTTGCCAATGAAGCCGGAAAGCGGCGGCAGGCCGACGATCGCCACCGCCGCGACGAAATACAGCCCGCCCCAGAGCGCGTGGCGTGGCAGGTCGTGGTCCGGCATGAAAAAGTCGGCGCTGGCGGGACGGCGGCGGGCGATGGCTTCGGCCAGCAAAAACAGCAACGCCGCCGCGAAGGTGCCGTGCGGCAGGTAGTAGAGCCCGGCGGCGATGCCCGCCGTGCCGAGCGCGAAGGCTGTCAGCAAGGTGCCGATGGAAGCCACGACCAGCCAGGCGGCGAGCCGGCGAAGATTTTGCGCCGCCAGCGCGCCCAGCATGCCGAAGGCCAGCGTGGCCAGCGCCAGCGGCAGCAGCCAGGGAGTGAATAGATTGGCCAGCGCGCCGGCCGTATCGCCGAAGAGCAGCGTAGCGACGCGCAAGATGGCGTAGGCGCCAACCTTGGTCATGATGGCGAACAGGGCTGCCATCGGCGCAGCGGTATGGGCATAGGCTGCCGGTAGCCAGAGGAAGAGCGGCAAGAGCGCGGCCTTGAGGGCGAACACCGCCAGCAGCAGCAGGCCGCCGGTGCGCGCCAGGCCAAGATTTTCCGGCGGCACGGCGGCGGCCCGGGCGGCGAGGTCGGCCAGGTTGAGACTGCCCAGCGACGCGTAAATCAATCCGGCGGCGAACAGGAAGACTATCGAGCCGAGGAGGTTGATCACCACATAGTGCAAGCCGGCGCGCACCCGCTCCGGGCCGCCGCCATGCAGCAGCAGGCCGTAGGAGGCGATCAGCAGGATCTCGAAAAAGACGAACAGGTTGAACAGGTCGCCGGTGAGAAAGGCGCCGGCCAGCCCGAACAGCTGCATCTGGAACAGCACGTGGAAATGCCGGCCGCGCCGGTCGAGGCCGTCGCCGGCATGGATGACGGCGAACAGGGCCAGCAAGGTGGTGATCAGCACCAGCCAGGCGGCGAGCCGGTCGGCCACCAGCACGATGCCCCAGGGCGCCGGCCAGTCGCCGAGCCGATAGACAAGGATGTCGCCGCCGCTCACGGCGACCAGCAGGGCGCTGGCGATGCCGATCTGTACCAGTACCGCAAGCACGGCCAGGCGCCGCCGCACGGGCATCGGCAGGTCGCGCAGCGCGAGTAACAGGACGCCGGCCACGAAGGGCGCGATCAGCGGGGCAATAGCGAGATGAGCGAGATGCGCGCTCATGTGTCGCTGCGTCCATCAACGTGGTCGTTGCCCAGCTCGGCGCGTGCGCGCAGGCTGAGCATGATGACGAAGGCGGTCAAGGCGAAGCCGATGACGATGGCGGTGAGCACCAGCGCCTGCGGCAGCGGGTCGGTGTAGCTCGTTGCGGCGCCGATCACTGGCGGCTGGCCGATGACCAGACGGCCGCTGGCGAACAGGAACAAGTTGACCGCGTACGACAGCAAAGTCAGCCCCAGCACAACAGGGAAGCTGCGCGCGCGCAGCACCAGGTAGACGCCGCAGCCGGTCAGGACGCCGATAACCAGGGCGAGCAGCGCTTCCATCAGGTTTCCTTCCGCTCGTGGTCAAAACGGTTGGCCTGGTGCGCCAGGCCGAGGTTGATGAGGATCAGCAAGGTTGCGCCGACCACCACCAGATAGACGCCCAGGTCGAAGGCTATGACGGAGGCCAGTTCGATGGGGCCGATCAGCGGCACTTCAACATGGCCGAAAGCGGAGGTGAGGAAGGGGCGGCCGAACAGCAAGCTCGCCAGGCCGGTCAAGAGCGCGGCGCTGAGGCCGGCCGCGATCCACGGGTGAGTGCGCGCGGGCAGGCGTGCGTGCGTCCAGGCGACGCCGTTGGCGAGGTATTGCATGATCAGCGCGATGGCGGTGACGAGGCCGGCGATAAAGCCGCCGCCGGGGAGATTGTGGCCGCGCAGGAAGATGAAGGCCGACACCAGCAGCGCCAGCGGCAGCAGCAGGCGCGCGAAGGTGGCCAGGATGAGCGGGTGGACGTCGACGTCCCAGTCGCCGCCATGGCTGTCATGCGTCGGTCCGCGCAGGCGCAGGTTCTCCAGCAGCGCGAAGATGCCGAGCGCGGCGATGGCCAGCACGGTGATCTCGCCGAAGGTGTCGAAGCCACGGAAATCGACGAGGATGACGTTCACCACGTTGGTGCCGCCGCCGCCTGGCACGCTGTTGGCGAGGAACCAGTCGGCGAGCGAGTCGGCAGGCCTGGTGAGCATCGCCCAGACCAGCAGCGCCGCGCCGCCGCCAGCCAGTGCGGCAACCGTGCCGTCCCGCCAGCGCCGACTATTGCTGGATTCGGCGGGACTTTCCGGCGGCAGGAAATAGAGGGCAAGCAGCAGCAGGATAATGGTGACGACTTCGACGGACAGTTGCGTGAGCGCCAGGTCGGGGGCGGAAAACTTGACGAAGACCAGTGCGACGACCAGACCGACCGCGCTGATCAGGATCAGCGCGGTCAGGCGGCTGCGATGCAGCACGGTGGCGGCGAGGGTGACGAGGATCAGCGCCAGTCCGGTCATCAGGCTGAGGCCGTCGAGTGGCAGTTGTGGGCGCGTTCCGGTCAGGGGGACCGCATTTTCTCCCTGTCCGCCCAGCATGCCGACGGCCCCCAGCACCAGCACGGCGAGCACGAGGAGCAGTGCCTGGCGTTGCAAGGAGCCGGTGTCGACCAGGGAAACAACGCGGCGCGCGAAGGCCAGCGCGCCTTCGAGCAACTGCTCGTAGATCGCGCGTGCATCGAGCCGGCCTTCGAGGCGGCTGTGCAGGGCGAACAGCGGCTTGCGCAAGAAATACAGCAGCCCGCCGCCGCAGAGCGCGATCACGCTCATCCACAGCGCCGGGCTGACGCCATGCCAGATCGCCAGGTCATATTCGGGTAGCGGGCCTTGCAGCACGGCGCCCGCCGCCACGGCGAGGATCGGCGCCACGGTCTGCGCCGGAAAGATGCCGACCACGAGACACAAGACCACCAGAATTTCCACCGGCACCTTCATCCAGCGCGGCGGTTCGTGCGGTGTGCGCGGCAGGTCGATGGGGTTGCCGTTGAAGAAGACGTCGTGAATGAAGCGTAGCGAATAGGCCACGGCGAAGATGCCGGCCACGGTGACGGCCGCCGGTAGCAGCCAGCCCAGGCGCATCTGCCCGCCCGCGCCGACCGCCTCGGCGAAGAACATCTCCTTGGAGAGAAAGCCGTTGAACAGCGGCACGCCAGCCATCGCCGCGGCCGCCACCATCGCCAGCGTGGCCGTGTAAGGCATGAATTTCCACAGGCCGTTGATCCGGCGCATGTCGCGCGTGCCGCACTCGTGGTCGATGATGCCGGCGGCCATGAACAGCCCGGCCTTGAAGATGGCGTGGTTGATGATGTGGAACACCCCGGCGACGGCGGCGAGCGGCGTGCCGATGCCGAACAGCGCGACGATCAGGCCAAGATGGCTGATTGTGGAATAGGCCAGCAGGCCCTTGAGATCGTGCTTGAACAGCGCGATCACCGCGCCGACCAGTAAGGTAACGAGGCCGACGCCGCCGACCAGCCAGGTCCATTCCGGCGTGCCCGAGAGCACCGGAAACAGCCGCGCCAGCAGGAATACGCCCGCCTTCACCATGGTCGCCGAGTGCAGGTAGGCCGACACCGGCGTGGGTGCCGCCATCGCGTGAGGCAGCCAGAAATGGAAGGGAAACTGCGCCGATTTGGTGAAGGCGCCAAGCAGGATCAGGAGCAGCGTCGGCAGGTAGAGCGGATGTGCGCGCACCATGTCGCCGCTCGCCAGCACGACCGAGAGGTCATAACTCCCCACCATCTCGCCGAGCAGGACGAAGCCGGCCAGGAGCGCCAGCCCGCCCGCGCCGGTGATGGTCAGCGCCATGCGCGCGCCGCGCCGCGCTGCCGCTCTCCGGCGCCAGTAGGCGATCAGCAGGAAGGACGACAGACTGGTCAGCTCCCAGAAAACCAGTAACTGAATCAGGTTCTCGGACAGCACCACGCCGAGCATCGAGCCCATGAACAGCAGCAGATAGGCGTAAAGCCGGCCAAGGCTGTCCTGCGCCGCCAGGTAATAGTGCGCGTAGAGAATGACCAGCAGGCCGATGCCGACAATCAAGAGCGTGAACAGCAGGCCGAGGCCGTCGAGACGGAAGGCGAGATCGAGACCGGCGGCGGGAATCCATGAGAGACGCTGGATCGTAGTGTCGCCGACAAAACTCCCCGGCAGCAGCGGCAGCAACCAGAGAACAGACAACGCGGCAACCGCGCCGGCGCTCCAGGCTGCCGCGGCGCGTCCACGCCGAGAGGCCCAGGCGACCAGCGCCGCGCCCAGAAAGGGGGTGAGGATGGCCAGTAGCAGGTTCATGACGCCGTCCCGCCAGCGCCGACTTTCAGTTCCCGGTATCGACGTTCCTTTGCAGCCAGAATTCCGGTAGCGCCAGATGCCAGAGCTAGTTGCCCTGATACGCGCGTCAGGTGCTTTTTCGCCTCCTCGACATTGTCGGTCTTGACGATGTCTTCCGCTCTACCGGGCAGGTCGATCATCTTGTTCGAGTCGTACTCGTTCATCTGGCAGCCGAAGGTACGGATGAAGACTTCTTTTGGCATGCG
>JAUXNZ010000167.1 GCA_030682595.1 Rhodocyclaceae bacterium
ATGTCGCCAGGGTGTCGGCGGGCAGGGTGGCGGGTAATTCGAGCGCGAACAGCCAGGGTTTGTTATGCGGCTCCAGCGTTACCGCGTAGCGATAAGCAGTGCCGCCGTGCTGCGTCTGGTAGGGCAGCTTTGTGCCCACCGCCTGGATGCCCGGTCGCCAGGTACGGCCTTCCAGCCGCGCCAGCACCGGGCCGCGCCAGTAAAGTTCCTGCCTGGGTGGAGGCGGGCCGGCGAATTTGGCGCGAAAGGCGATGGCGTCGGACTGGATGAGGTTGTTGATCGTGCCTGGCGACATCTGGTCCGACAGCCCGGTCAGGCCACTCCCGGCGTCGCTGGGCAAGCCCCACAGCGGCCCGGAAATCCGCGGAAACAGGAGGAACAGAATCAGCATGAAGGGCAGGGCCTGCGCCAGCAGCAACCCGGCGAGGCGTAGCAGGCCGCCGGTGCGCGCCGCCGCGTCGGTCAGGCTGGCCAGCGCGGCGGTGGCGATGACGAGGACGCCGAGCGTGGTGAATGCCACCGGGATCGACTGATTTTCGAAAAACTGCGTGAGCGTCAGGAAGTAGGCGAGCAGCACGATGGCCAGCCCGTCGCGCGGCGCGCGCGCTTCGAGTTGCTTGAGCGCCATGAAGATCAGGAGCAGCGCCACGCCGGCCCGCTGGCCGAACAGTGTGCGATATTCCACCAGCACACCCGCCGTGCCGGCGAGGCTGACGAAAATCAGCACCCAGCGCGTCGGCAGGGGCTGGCGCCACCCGGCCAGCGCGACGCGCCAGAGGAAAGCCGCGCCCGCGACCGCAGCAAGCCACAACGGCACCTGCGGTACCAGCGGCGCATAAGCCGCCAGTCCCGTCGCCAGCAGCCACCAGGTCTGCGCGGGGGTGAGCGGATGGAGCGGCGCCTTAACGTGAAAATTCACAATTTGACGCCGCGTTCATGGACGAGCGCAGCGAGCAAACTTCGCCCCCCGCCCCGGGGCGGGGAATGGGGGTGGGGGGCATTTGAAGGGGCTGACATTCATGCTGCGGGGTGATGTTTCATGCATCATGAAAGTTAGCCTTCATGCAGCGCGAGCGCCTGGAAACAATGGTGGGCGTGATCCGGGCCATGCGCCTGGGGAATCTCGCGCCCCGGCAGGCGCAGGCTCCAGGACAGTCCGGCGGCTGCGGCGTCCTGTACCTGGCGCGTCAGTACCGACAGGCGCGTTTCGCCATCCATGGCGTGCGGCAACGCGGCCCAGTCGAGCACCAGCGCCTGCGCCGCCGTGCCGGCGAATTGCTTGGTTTGCAAGGGCGCGCGCGGGCCCTGGCGCGCGACGGCTTTCCAGGCGACATGATGGGGCGGGTCGCTGGGTTGATGTCGTTTGAGTCCGGCGAAATCCTCGTCGCCGGTGTCGCTGGGCAGGCGCCCGCCTTGCAGGTCGCCAAAAGTCGGCGCTGGCGGGACGGCGTCGGCCGGACGCGGATAGACCAGGCAGGCCAGCGCCGGCGCGGCGTAGCTCCAGGCGCGGATCAGCCCAAGCGGCCAGACCGTTTCAACGGTGACGCGCGGCATGGCGAGCCAGCCGCGTTCTCGGGCGGGCAGCGGCAGCAGCACGCGCGCGCTGCCATGCGGCGGCACGGTGACCGTCATGGCGGGTTGCCCGGGCAGGAACAGCCGCAACAGGTGGCGCGGTCGCGCGTCCGGGTTGTGCAGAATGAGCGGAAAGCGTGCAGTGTCGCCCGCGAACACCGGCGTGGCGGCGCCGACGGTAATGGTCAGGCCGGCCTGGTTGCGGAAGCTGTGCAAGATGGTGACCACCCCCAGGCCCGCAAGCAGAAAGACGAGGCCGTAGCCCAGGCTCAGGTTGTAGTTGATCGCCCCGATCAGCATGACGATGAGCGACACGGCGTAGAGCAGGCCGGCGCGGGAGGGCAGCACATAGACGCGCCGCTGGGAAAGCACCACCGGCACTGGCTCGGGCGGCCGCCCACGCAACGCCCAGGCGGTGAAGCGGTTGGCTAGATTGTGACGCAGGGCTGATGGCATGGCTCTATGATATGCAGCTTGCCACGAATTTGGAGCTGTCTTGAAATCCATTGCCCTCTTTTTTGCCCTGCTGCTGGCGCTCCTGGCGCTGCCCATGCTCCTGCCCTCCGGGTCGGGCAGCCGCCCTGACGTGGCCAGCCATCCTGGCTCGGCCAGCCTCGGGCCGCCCTGGCAGATCGACCGCCTGCCCGACGGCGCTTCGCGGGTGTTTGGCCTGAGCCTGGGCCAGAGCACCCTGGCAGAGGCGCGCCAGCGGCTGGGGCCCGATGTCCAGGTGGCACTGATCGTCGCGTCGGGCGAGAGCGGTTCGCTCGAAGCCTATTACGAGAGCATCAACCCGGGTGGCGTGAAAGGCAAATTGATCCTGACGCTGGCCACCGGGCTCGCCCAGCGCGAACAAATGCTCGCGCGGGCGCGCAAGGTGGACTACATGCCGAGCGCCGCGCGGCGGGTCGAACTTGGTGCGGACGATCTGTTGCAGGCGGATGCGGCGCCGATTGTCGCGATGGTGTTCATTCCGGCGGCAAACCTCGACGAATCCGTGGTGCTGCAGCGCTTTGGGACGCCGGCGGAACGCATCCGCAGCGGTGAGAACAAAGAGCACTTTCTCTACCCGGACCAAGGACTCGACCTGCAACTCGATGCCCGCGGCAAGGAAGTGCTGCAATACGTCGCGCCCCGCGACTTCGCCCGCCTACGCGCGCCGTTGGCAAGCGTGCCGGCGCGTTAACGTGAAACACGCAATTCAGTGTCGAGTAAAACTTCGCGCGCAGCGAGCCAATTTTGACCCCCGCCCCGGGGCGGGGGCTGGGGGTGGGGGGGCCATGTGAGGGGGCTGACTTTCATGATGCGGGGTGATGTTTCACGCATCATGAAAGTTAGCTGCCTTTTCGTTCAGCCTCGTAGGCCGACACGCTGACGCCGGCGTGCCCAAGGAATTCGCGCAGGTGCTTGATGTCCTGGCGACTGAAGACATTGCCCTGATGCGGATGGTGCAGGAAGTATTCGTGACGGTTCAGCAGCACGCGAAACCGTGCGCCATGAACGGGTTCGACCGTCGCGCCGAGGTGAATC
>JAUXNZ010000180.1 GCA_030682595.1 Rhodocyclaceae bacterium
ATTCCCTTCGGCGCCTTCCGTGCCTTCCTCGAACAGCCCATGCCGGGAACGGGGATGAGCGCCCATGCGTGGCTGCGCGCCGAATATCGCCGCATCGACGGCCTGCCCGCCGCGCAGCGGGCGGTCGAGGCCCAGCGGCTGAGGGAACGGCTGCGGAACTGGATCGGCACGGCCGATCCCGGGGCGGCATTTCGCGCGGTCCTCGCTCGTGCCATGCAGGAGCGTTTCGGTCCGGACGGCAGCTATGCCGTCTTTGTGCGCAGCGACACCAATGTGGAGGATCTGCCCGGCTTCAGCGGCGCGGGGCTCAACCTCACCGTGCCGAATGTGGCGGGCCTGGACGAGGTGGTTGCGGCGATCCTGCGCGTGTGGGCCTCGCCCTTCGCGGAACGCGCCTTCGCCTGGCGGCAGATGCGCATGGACGCTCCCGAGCACGTCTATGTTTCGGTTCTGCTGCAGCGCGCGGTGCCGGTGGATAAGTCGGGGGTGATGGTAACCCTCGACCTGGAGAGCGGTAGTCCCGCTGGCTACACCGTGGCGGCGAACGAGGGCGTGGGCGGGGCCGTTGCCGGGCAGGCGGCGGAGGAACTCCTCATCGTTGCCGCAACAGGCGAGGTGCGGTTGCTGGCCGAGGCCAGCGCCACCATTCGGCGTGTCCTGGTCGCCGGTGGCGGCCTAGGTGGCGGCCTCGAGAACCGTCCGGTTTCGGGCCAACCGGTGCTGACACCGGACGAAATCGAACAGTTGCGGCGACTGGGCCAGGAACTGCCGGAGCGTTTTCCCCAGCGCGACGAGAGCGGGCAGGGCGTCCCGGCGGACGTGGAATTCGGCTTCGTGGCTGGGCGCCTCGCGCTGTTCCAGATTCGTCCCTATCTGCAGAGCCGGCAGGCGCGCCGCGACCGTTTTCTGCTTGAACTGGATGCGCCGCTGCGCGCCCAGACGGGGCGCAGCGTCACGCTGCGGGGGCAGTGATGCGCGGCCTGCTGCTATTCCCGCTGCTCTGCCTGCTGCTGCCCGGCCTGGCCCGCGCCTATCCGCTGGATGGCCTGAACTACACCGGCATTGCCCGCCTCGAAGGCTACCGTCTGGCACAAGGGAACAAAGCCAGTGGCCGGGTGCAGCCGCCGGGCGGGCAGCTGGCACTGCATCAGGTCGAGCTGCGGCGCGCCGGCAGCAAGCTTGCGCTGCCGCCGCCCGACGCGGAATTCAGCCGCCAGGTGGCGGAGCTGCTGGGTGCGGAAGCCGATCGCTATGCCGTGGCCGTGCTGGACCTCAGCGATCCGGCGCGGCCGGTCTACGCCGAGCACCGCGCCGCGGCCCGCTTCAATCCGGGCAGCGTCGGCAAGCTGGTGGTGGCCACGGCCCTGTTCCAGCAGCTCGCCGATCTTTATCCCGACGACATTGCCGCCCGCGAACGGATCCTGCGCGAAACGCAGGTGGTCGCCGACAGTTTTATCGTCTCCGATAGCCACGCCGTCCCCTTCTGGGACGGTAGCCGCCTTGCCCACCGCCCCCTGCGCCAGGGCGATGCGGCGAGCTTGTGGACTTACCTCGACTGGATGCTGTCGGCGAGTTCCAACGCCGCCGCCTCGATGGTCCTGCGCGAAACCCTGCTGCTGGCCGGTGCGGGCCGCGCTTACCCGCTGGACCAGGCGCGGATCGACGCCTTCTTCCGGACCCACTCGAAGGCAGAGCTCGCGGCCCTGCTCGGGCGGGCGCTGCAGGGCGGTATCGCGCGCAATGGCCTGGATCCGCAGGCCCTGCAGCAGGGCGGTTTTTTTACGCAAACCGGCAAGGCCCGCGTGCCGGGGAGCGGCAGTTGGGCCACGCCAAGGGAACTGATGCGCTGGCTGCTGGCGCTGGAGGAAGGGCGGATTGTCGATACCTGGTCCAGCCGGGAGATCAAGCGCCTGCTGTACATGACCCAGCGCCGCATCCGCTATGCCTCATCGCCCGCCCTCGACGCCGCTGCCGTGTATTTCAAATCCGGTTCCCTGTTCCGCTGTCAGCCGGAGCCGGACTTCGTCTGCCGCAAATATCAGGGCAACGTGGAGAACCTGCTGAACTCGGCGGCCATCGTCGAGCACCCGGCGGGCAAGCACCGGCTGCATTACCTGGTGGTGATCAACTCGAACGTATTGCGGGTGAACTCGGCGGTCGCCCACCAGACCCTGGGCACCCGCCTGCAGCGGCTAATGGAGAAGCGCCACCTGGCTGCGGGGCGCGGTGTCGAACACGGCTTTGTCCATCCCGACGATCAAGCGGCGCAGCCACTCGCCGCCCTGGGGATCCTCCGCCAGGGCCACGGCGATGTAGCGGCGGCCGTCGCGTTCGACGATGGCGCTGTCGGCATGCCAGTTCTGCCAACTGCCGGACTTGCGGAAGATCTTCGAACCCGGTCGGTCGGCCTCCAGGCCCTTGACGAATTTGTGGTGAATGCCGGGGTCGCCGAGGATGGCCTTCATCTCACTGGTCAACTGGGGCGAAACGAGCCGCCCGGTCTCCAGCATGTAGTAGAAGCGGGCCACCTGCAGGGCCGTCGCCCCGTGCGAGAGCTTGTGCAAGGGGTCGCGCAGGGTGTCGCCGCCCTTGCCGTAGGGCCGGCCCACCCAGAGGCCGCCGTTGCGCTCGGGGTCGTACAGGCGGTAGCGGGGAGACTGCAACAATCCAGCCAGGTAGCGCATTCCCACCCGCTCCAGCATTTCGCTGGCGGCGCTGTTGGAGGAAACGCGGATCATCCGGGTGAGGCTG
>JAUXNZ010000185.1 GCA_030682595.1 Rhodocyclaceae bacterium
CCCGGCGGCGGCATGGGGATCATGTGCATTTTCGCTGCACCGGTTGCGGCGGGATGTTCTGCCTCAAGGCGCCGCCACCGCCACCGCCCAAGCTGCCACGTGGCTTCCGGCTCTCTGAAGTTGAATTCGATGTGCGCGGCACCTGCGCGCAGTGCGCGCGGCGCGCGCCATGATGCGGTTCCCGCGTTTGCTGCTGCTGTGCAGCCTGCTGCTGTGGGCGCAAGCGGCCCTGGCGGCTCATGGCATCGAGCACGCCTTTCGCGATGATTCAGAAGCCTGTCTTGAATGCCTGGCCCTGCCTGGCATGCAGGCCATGCCGGCACAAGCGCCGTGCATATCACTTCCCCCTGCGGGACAAACGAGCGCAAACGGTGCCGTCCCGCCAGCGCCGACTTTTGCGAGGCATCTGGCCTTCCGGAGTCGTGCGCCGCCCCCTGCCCCAAGCTGCTGAACCTTTTCCTTTCAACTGCTTTGGAGTATCGACATGAACCGTATCCCGCTGTGGACGCTGGCCGCTGCCGGCGTTCTGACTTCCTTGCCCGCTGCCGCGGACGACCTGAAAGCCCTGCGCGCCGAAATCGCGCAGATGAAACAAGCCTACGAGCAACGTATTGCCTCCCTGGAGAATCGTTTGCAGGAAGCCGAGAAGAAACCCGCCCCGGCTGCTGCTGCCGCCTCGTCCGGTCAGGTCGGCGCGGGCAGTGGCTTCAACCCGCAGATTTCGCTGATCCTCGATGGCGTCTATTTCCGCGACAACAAGAAAGGTCGCAGCGCCGAGATGTACGAGCACATCGACGGCATCAACCACAGCCACGACCATGCCGGCCATGCCCACGGCGCTCTCGAACGCGGCTTCAACCTGCGTGAAACCGAGCTGGCCTTCTCGGCGACGGTGAGTCCGCATTTCGATGCGACCGCGATGCTGGCGATCAGCTCGCATGGCGATGTCGAGTTGGAGGAAGCCTATTTCGACACGCGCAGCCTGTTCTACGGGCTGAAGATTCGCGGCGGCAAATTCCTCTCGGGCATCGGCTATCTGAATGCCCAGCACCCGCACCAGTGGGACTTTGTCGACCAGAACCTGCCCTACCGCACCCTGCTCGGCGACCATGGATTGAACGACACCGGCCTGCGCTTGAGCTGGCTGCCGAAAACCGGCAACTGGTACACCCAGCTTGGCGTCGAGTTCCTGCAAGGCAAGGAGCAGACCTTCGCCACCGCCGGCGAGGAGATTGCCGCGCAACGTGCCGACGGGACCAACTTTGCCGGCACGGCGGCGGGCGCGCTCTCATCGACCAAGGCTGGCCCGCGCCTGACGACGGTGTATGCCAAGTTTGGCCCCGATCTGGGCAACAACCACGCGCTGCAGTTCGGCGGCTGGCTGGCGCGCTCCAGCCAGCATCAGGAAGTGCATGACCATACCGAGGAAGACCCGACCACCTTCGTACATGCCCTCGAAGGCAAGGGCAAGGCCTGGGGTCTGGATGCCGTCTACAAGTACGACGCCGGCCGTTACGGAGGGCAGGGCAATGCCAAGCTGGTGGCCGAGTACCTGAACTTGAACAAGGATCTCAAGATCGCCTTTCATGAGGTTGGCACACGGGTCGGCCAGAAACGCGACTTCACGCAGGATGGCGTGGTTGTGCAGGGTACCTATGGTTTCCTGCCGCATTGGCAGGCCGGCGTGCGTTACGACGTGACCGGGCTCTCGAAGAACGAGGTGGTTGGGCCGACTGGCCGGCTCTGGGAGAAAAACAAATCCGACCGCTGGACCTTCGCCCTGACGCGCCAGATCGACCATTTCTCGTTGCTGCGTCTGCAAGCCTCGCGCGCCAACCTGTGGGTCGAAGGTGCGAAAGAACCGGTCAACCAGATCTTCCTGCAGTATCAGCACAGCCTGGGCGCCCACGGCGCGCATAGCTTCTGAGGAGCGCGGCGATGAAGCGATTCTTGCTTTTCCTGTCTCTTCTCGTCGCCGTGCCCGCCTGGGCGCTGGAAGTTGTGGCCACGACTTCCAGCATGGGCATGCTGGCGCGCACCGTCGGCGGGCCGCAGGTCAAGGTGACGGAACTGGCGCCGCCCGACCGCGACGCGCACATGCTGCAGGCGCGTCCGTCGATGATGCGCGCTCTGCGCGATGCGCAACTGGTTGTCGCCGTCGGCGCCGAACTCGAAATCGGCTGGTTGCCGGCGGCGATCAACGGCGCGGCCAACGGCGCCATCCTACCGGGCCGGCCTGGCTACTTCGAGGCGGCCGCGCAGGTGCCGCTGCTCGACGCCGGACAGGCGGCCGACCGGGCGCAGGGCGATGTGCATCCGGCCGGCAATCCGCACGTCAACCTCGATCCGATGCGCATGGCGACGGTGGCCAAGGCGCTGGCGGAGCGGCTGGCGCAACTCGATGCGGCCAATGCGGCCGGCTATCGCGTGCGGGCGCAAGGCTTCGCTGCGGCGGTCGAAGCGAAGCTGCCGGCCTGGAAGCAAAAGGCGGCGGGCAGTGGCGGTGCGGTGACTTTCCACAAGGACGCCATCTATCTGCTGACCTTCCTGGGCGTGCCCTTCCATGGCACGCTGGAGCCGGTGCCGGGCGTGGCGCCGACGGCGCGCCATCTCGAAGCCCTGGCGGGCAAGCTGAAGGGCAAGCAAGGTGTGATCGTGCATACGCCCTATCAGCCGCCGGCCGGGGCCGAAAAGCTCGCCAGCCTGATTGGTTGGAAAGTGGCCGTGCTGCCGATCGATCCGCCGGCGGACGCCGATGCCCAAGGCTACTTCGCGTTGATCGACCGCTGGGCTGAGGCACTCGTCAAGTAATGCTGACGCTCGTCGATGCCGTTGCCGGCTACACGGTCCCCGTCTCGCCGCCGACGAGCTTCTCGGTCACGCGCGGCGAGGTGGTGGGGCTGGCCGGCCCGAACGGCATCGGCAAGTCGACGTTGCTGAAAGCGGTACTTGGCACTGCTTCACTGTTCGCCGGTCGCATCGAGCGCGCGCCGGGCACGCGCTTCGGCTATCTGTCGCAGCAGCCGGTGCGGCTGCCGGAAGTGCCGCTGTCGGGCAGCGAACTGCTCGCTGCGCTGGGCGCCGACCGCCTGACGCCGCCGACGCGCTTGGCGGAAAAGCTTGCCGCGCGCATCGACCGACTTTCCGGCGGCGAGTACCAATTGCTGATGCTGTGGGCGACGCTGGCGGGCGATGGCGACCTGATCCTCCTCGACGAGCCGACCAACAACCTCGATGCCGGCCACATCCGTACGGCCGCCGACGAGATCGCCGCCGCGCGGCCGCAACGCGCCATGCTGGTGGTGAGCCACGACCGCGCGTTTCTCGGAGCGGTGTGCTCGCGCATCGTCGATCTGGAGGTCCTGCATGGATAGCCTGTTCGTCGTCCCTTTCTTTGCCGGGCTGGCGCTCGCCCTGCTGCTGCCGCTGGTCGGCAACCTGCTGCGCCTGCGCGACGAATGGCTGGCGACGCTGGGGCTGGCGCACCTGGCCGCCGCCGGCGCGTTGCTCGGCATGGCGCTCCATCTGCCGACCTTCGTTGGTGCGCTGGCCGGCGCCTTGACGGGGGCCGGCACGAAGCAGGCCAGCGGCGGGCGCAGCAATTCCGCCTACGGCCTGATGATCCTCGCCGGCTGGGCGCTGACGCTGCTGGTCGCCGCGAACACCGCACTGGGCGACGCGCTGGCGCATGCGCTGATCGACGGCCAGCTTTATTTCGCCGGTTGGCGCGAATTTGTCATCGACGCTGTCGTCCTGCTCATGGTGTTGTCGGCGCTGCGCTGGCTGACGCCGCATCTCATCGCCGCCCGCCTCTTTCCCGAACGGGAGCGCGCGAACAAGCTGCCGGCCTGGCGCTGGCATCTGGGCTTCGATTTTCTGGCCGCCACGGCGATTGCCGCCGGCACGGCTACCTTCGGCCTGATGGCGAGCTTCGCGCTGATCTTCGTGCCGCCCTGGATTGCCTTTCGTCTCGCGCCCGATTGGCGGCGCGCCCAGTGGCTGGCGGCCGGCATCGGCGTGGCGGGTTACGGCGCGGCCTTCTGGCTGGCGCTCGCCCTTGACCAGCCTTTCGGGCCGGTGCTGGTTACCGTTCTGGTGCTGTCCTACGCCCTCTCGACCTTGTGGCGCCGTCCCGCCAGCGCCGACTTTCAAATGACTGACGCAAGGTAGAATCGCCGCTCCCATTTTTGGAAGAAAGTCATGGAGCAATATCACGGCACCACCATCCTTTCCGTGCGGCGCGGCAATGTCGTTGCGCTCGGCGGCGACGGCCAGGTCACGCTGGGCAATATCGTCATCAAGGCTGGCGCGAAGAAGGTGCGGCGGTTGTTTGGCGGAGAGATTCTGGCTGGCTTTGCCGGCGGCACGGCCGATGCTTTTACCTTATTCGAGCGCTTCGAGGCCAAGCTGGAAAAACACCAGGGCAACCTCTTGCGTTCCGCCGTCGAGCTGGCGAAGGACTGGCGCACCGACCGCATGTTGCGGCGGCTGGAAGCGATGCTGGCGGTGGCCGATCGCGATAATTCGCTGGTGATCACCGGCAACGGCGATGTGCTGGAACCCGAACTGGGCATTGTCGCCATCGGCAGCGGCGGACCTTATGCCCAGTCTGCCGCGCGGGCGCTGCTGGAAAACACCGACCTGACCCCGGCGGAGATTGTGAAAAAGGCGCTGACGATTGCCGGCGACCTGTGCATTTACACTAACCAGAATCACCAGATCGAAGAGCTGTCATGACAATAATGGCCCCCCACGCTCGCAAACCCGGCTCGCTGCCCCCCACAGGGGGGCGCATGCCTCCTTGGGGCGGCCCGGCGGAGGCATGACCATGACCCAGATGACCCCGGCCGAGATCGTTTCGGAACTCGACAAGAATATCGTCGGCCAAAGCCGTGCCAAGCGCGCGGTGGCCATTGCCCTGCGCAACCGCTGGCGCCGTTCCCAGGTGGACGAGCCGCTGCGTTCCGAGATCACGCCGAAAAACATCCTGATGATCGGCCCGACGGGGGTCGGCAAGACCGAGATCGCGCGGCGACTGGCCCGCCTGGCCAACGCGCCGTTCATCAAGGTCGAGGCGACCAAGTTCACCGAGGTCGGCTATGTCGGCCGCGACGTCGATACCATCATTCGCGACCTCGCCGAGACGGCGATGAAGGATGAGCGGGAACGCGCCATGAAACGGGTGCGTGACCGCGCGCTCGATGCCGCCGAGGAGCGCATTCTGGATGTGCTGTTGCCCCCCGCAAGAGTCGGTAATGCTGGCGTGGGCGAGACCGCGCCGGAAGAATCGACGACGCGCCAGAAGTTCCGCAAAAAGTTGCGCGAAGGCGAACTGGACGCCAAGGAGATCGACATCGAGGTCAGCGTGCCGTCGGCCAGCATGGAGATCTTTGCCCCGCCGGGCATGGAAGAATTGACCCAGCAGATTCAGGGCATGTTCCAGAATGTGGGCGGCGGCAAGAAAAAATCGCGCCGGATGCGCATTGCCGACGCTTTGAAGGCCATGACCGATGAAGAGGCGGCGCGGCTCATCAACGATGATGAAGTCAAGGCGACGGCGATGAGGAACGTCGAGCAAAACGGCATCGTCTTTCTCGATGAGATGGACAAGATCGCCTCGCGCAGCGAAACGCAGGGTGCCGACGTGTCGCGCCAGGGCGTGCAGCGCGACCTGTTGCCGCTGGTGGAAGGCACGACGGTGTCGACCAAATTCGGCATGATCAAGACCGACCACATCCTGTTTATCGCCAGCGGGGCATTCCATTTCGCCAAGCCCTCCGACCTGATTCCCGAGTTGCAGGGCCGTTTCCCGATCCGCGTCGAGCTGGATTCGCTCTCGGTGGGTGATTTCGAGTGCATTCTCACGCAGACCGATGCCTGCCTGACGCGCCAGTACGCTGCGCTTTTGGCGACCGAGGGCGTGACGGTGGAATTCGCAGCCGATGGTATCCGGCGTCTGGCGCAGATCGCCTTCGAGGTGAATGAGAAAACCGAAAACATCGGCGCGCGCCGGTTGTACACCGTGATGGAAAAACTGCTGGAAGAGGTCTCCTTCGCTGCCGGCGCGGCGGGTGTGGCGGCAGCGTTGACGGTGGATGCGGACTATGTCGATGAGCGCCTCGCCGCACTGGCGCAGCGCGAGGACTTGTCGCGTTACGTGTTGTAGTCGCCGGCGGCCGCCCGCGTGTTGCTGCGCATTTTTTCGATCGTCTTTCCGATCTTCGCGATTATCGCGGCGGGCTGGCTGTATGCCCGCTACCGGCGGTCGCAGGGCGGACTCGACATGGCCTTCGCCAACCAGCTCAACATGGATATCTTCGTCCCCGCGCTGGTGTTTGCCGCGCTGGCGACGAAAAGCTTCGATCTGGCCGCTTACGACCGGCTGGCCTTGGGCGCGCTGGGCGTGATGTTCGGTTCCGGGCTGGTCGCCTGGGGCCTGGCGCGCGCGCTCGGCGAGCAGCCGAAGACCTTTGTGCCGCCGATGATGTTCGTCAATGCCGGCAACATGGGCCTGCCGCTGATGGTGCTGGCCTTTGGTGAAGCGGCGCTGCCGGCCGCGGTGGTGCTGTTCTTCGTCCAAAATACCCTGCATTATGTTTTCGGCACCTGGCTGCTCGATCACCGCGCCCGGCTGTGGAACCTCTGGCGCGTGCCGGTGATCTTTGCCGCGCTGGCGGCGCTGGCGCTCGGCGGGCTCAACATCGCGGTCTGGCCGCCGTTATATGCGGCCATCAAGCTCCTCGGCGATGTGGCGATTCCGCTCCTGCTGTTTTCGCTGGGCGTGCGGATGGCGGTGTCGCGGTTCTCCGACTTGCGTATCGGCCTGATCGGCGCGGTGGCCTGTCCGGTGATGGGCATGGCGCTGGCGTGGCTGCTGGTGCAGGTCCTCGCCCTCGATGCACCCGCGGCCGCCATGCTGCTGGTGTTCGGCGCGTTGCCGCCGGCCGTGCTCAACTATGTGTTTGCCGAGCGCTACCAGCAGGAACCGGCCAAGGTCGCCTCGATGGTGATGCTTGGTAACCTGGGAGCATTGTTGTTCGTGCCGCTGGCGCTGGCCATGAGTATTGCTTAAACGTGACGACGCGGAAAACTGGAGATGACTGAAATGGAACATGCGGACATGGTGAGCGAGTACCCCAGGCTTGCCCAGGCCTTTGCGGAAGAGTTGGACCGCTTCCCCCACAGCCTGGCGGTGCGGCATCCGCGCATCACCCACAAGCTGGATGCTCTCTGGGGAACCGCCCCGGGTGCATTGGCGTCCCCGATGAATTGATGCTGTCTGGCCGCCCCGACCCAGGCCGCCCAGCCGGCGCCGGGGAAAGCCGCATCACCGGCGGCGCTAATCCAGAAGAAAGTCAGTTGGCCGAAGGTGTGTCGAGCCTGGCTGACTTGCAGCGCATCAGGACACTGCGCGGCCAGAGCGAGATGTGCCGCAACGCGCAGGGTAAATTTGTTCTCATCCCCTCTCCCGCAAGCGGGCTAGAGGACAAAGCAGCGTGGCCTCTTCGTTAATATTAATCAATCAGTTACGCGGAGAGCAAATTTACCGCGCTCCCTCGCGGGAGGGGGAAGCTTGTGGCTCGCTTTACGCGTTCGTTTATTACGGGGTGCTCCGTTCATGATCGGGTGCAGGTTGCGCGTGGCGGCAAAGCTACTTGGGAGCGGCAGAAAAGTCGGCGTTGGCGGGACGGCGTTCGCGCCAGCCTTCGACCAGCGAATAGACGGCGGGGACGACGACCAGCGTCAGTAGCGTCGAGGAAATCATGCCGCCGATGACGGCGATCGATAGCGGCTGGTTGGTTTCCGCGCCGGCGCCCAGCCCCAGTGCGGCGGGAAAGAGCGCGAGGATGATGGTGGCCGAGGTCATCAGTACCGGTCGCATCCGGGTCGGACAGGCGTTTTGCAGCGCCGCGTCGACCGCCATGCCCTGGCTGCGCCGCTGGTTGGTGAGGTCGACCAGCAGGATGGAGTTCTTGGCGACGAGGCCGACCAGCAGTACCAGGCCGATCATCGAGTAGATGTTGAGTGACTGGTTGAACAACCACAGCGCGGCAACCCCGCCGACGATGGCGAGCGGCTGAGCCAGCATGACTATGGCCGGTTGCAGGAAGCTGTTGAACTGGCTGGCCAACACCATGTAGAGCAGCACCAGCGCCAGGACGAAGGTGAACACCATGTATTGCATGGTTTTGCCGAACTCCGCGGCCTGGCCGATCAGTTTCACCTGGTAGCCGGTCGGCAGGTCGGCGGAGAGTGCGTGTACCTTGGCGACCGCGTCGCCCAGCGGCATGGTCGGCGAGGCGTAGAAGGTGGTGGCGTATTGCAGGTCGAAGCGACCGATAATCGCCGGCCCCAGCGCTTCCTTGAAGCTGGCCACCGCGTCGAGCCGGACCATCTTGCCGTCCCGCGAACGGATGAAAATTTTGGCGAGATCGGACGGCTGGGTGAATTCGCCCTCGCGCGCCTTGACGCGAATGTCATAGCGCTGGCCATCGCCCGGTTCGTCGTTGTATTTGGCGATATCAATGCCGCCGGTCAGCAGGTTCACGGCCAGGGCAACGTCGGCCGAGCTCAGGCCGGATGCGGCGATGCGCAGGCGGTCGGGCTGGAACACCAGTTGCGGCAGGTCGAGCTGCAGGTCGGTGTCGATGCGGCCGATGCCGGGTTCGGCGGCGAGTTTCTGCTGGAGTGCGCGCGACAACCGGCCAACTTCCTGCATGCTGGTGCCGGACAACACGAATTGCAACGGCTCGCCGCGCTGACCTTGCACCATCGGATAGGGCGCGGCGAAAACGCGCGCGCCGGCCACCGTGGCCAGATCCTTTCTGAGCTTCGCCAGCACTTCCTGTTGGGATGCGCGGCGCTCTTCGCGCGGCGCCATGCGCACCACCACGGTGCCCTGGTTTACCTGGCCGGCGCTGCCCAGGCCGATGATGGCGAATTCGGTGTGGATTTCCGGGTGTGTGTTGAGCAGGGCTTCGACCTCCTTGAGCTTGGCGTTGGTGTAGTCGATGGATGAACCGAGCGGCGCGCGCAGGAAGACGAGGAAGCGGCCCTCGTCCTGTTCGGGCGCGAAGGCCTTGCCGATATTGGCGAAAAAGAAACCCGACGAGGCGACGATGGCGGCGGTGAGCAAGACCACCTTCCAACGATGGACCAGCGCCCAGGCCAGCGTGTGGACATAGATCCAGTCGAGTTTCGCAAAGAAACGGTCGAGCCAGTGGTAGATGCGGCCGTGCTGCTTTTCAACCTTGAGGTAGCGTGCGCACAGCATCGGCGTCAGGGTCAGCGAAACGAACAGCGACACCAGCACGCCGAAGGTGACGACCACCGCGAAGGAGCGGAAAAACTGGCCGATGATGCCGGACAGGAAGATCACCGGCGCGAAGATCGAGACCAGCGCGGCGGTGGCGGCGATGACCGCGAACACCACTTCGTTGCTGCCGTTCACGGCGGCGGCGCGCGGCTCGGGGTCGATCTCTTCGCGGTGCCGGAAAATGTTCTCCAATACCACAATGGCATCATCGACGACGACGCCGATCAGGAGCAGCAGCGCCAGCATGGTGAGCGAATTGAGGGTGAAGCCAAACAGGTAAATCACGGCAATGGCGCCGAGCAGCGAGACCGGGATCGCCAGTGCGATGATCAGCGTCGAGCGCACCGAGCGCAGGAAAAACCAGACCACCAGCGCGGCGAGGAGGGTGCCGGCGATCAGGTGCTCCTTGAGCGAATTGACGATCTCGAGGATGAATACGGCGTCGTTGGAAACGACGTGCAGCTTCAGGCCGGGCGGTAGTTGCGGGCGCAGCTCGTTCTCCAGTCGCGCGTTGATCTTGGCGGCGATCTCGACGGTATTGGTGTTGGCGATCTTGACGATGCCCAAGCCCACGGTGGGCTCGCCATTGAAGCGGGCGAGCTGGCGGTTGTCGGTGAGGCCGTCGGCGATTTCGGCAATGTCCTTGAGGCGGATCGGCGCGCCGGCCTTGTAGCCGACGATCATGTTGGATAGATCGTCAAGGCTGTGGAATTCGAGGTCGAGCTTGACCAGGCTTTCGGTAGTCTGGCCGACGACGAAGCCGCCGGCCATCTGCACATGCTCCGTGGCGAAGGCGCTGTTGATGTCCTGCGCGGTGACGCCCAGCGCCACCATGCGGTCGGGCAGCAGATTGACGCGGATGGTGCGGTCGCGGCGGCCGCCGATGCGCACCTCGCCGACGCCGTCGATGGTCTCCAGCCGCTTCTTGAGCACGTTGATGGCGTACTGGTTCAATTGTTGTTGCGTGCGGTCGCCCTGCAAGGCGAGCCACATGATGGGCTGGGCGTTGGTCTCGACCTTGGCGACGATGGGCGGATCGGTGTCCCTGGGCAACCTGCGCAATGCCTGGTTGACCTTGGACTGCACCTCGTTGAAGGCGACATCGACCTTCTTCTCCAGCCCGAAGGTGATGGCGATCACCGAGATGCCGGGCGAGGAGGTGGACTGGATATGCTCGATGCCCGGCACCGAGTTCACCGAAGTCTCGATGACGTTGGTGATCGAGGCGTCGACGATGTCCGGGTTGGCACCCTTGAGTGCCGTGGTGATCGACACCACCGGAAACTCGATGTAGGGGTAGCGGTCCATGCCGATGCGGTCGAAGGAAATGATGCCGAACAGCACCAGCACGGCGGAGAGCATCCACGCCATGACGTGGCGCTTGATGGCAAGCTCTGGCAGGGTCATTGGGCTGCTGGCTTGGCGCCGGGTGGCGCGGGCGCCGTCCCGCCAGCGCCGACTTTTGGCGCTTGTTTCACCGCCACTGTCGCACCGTGGGTCAAAAATCCGGCGCCGTCCTGCGCGACGATTTCGCCTTCCTTCAGTCCGGCAAGAATCTCGATCACGCCGCCCCGCTTGGCGCCCGCCTGGACGATGCGCTGCTCCGCGGTCTGCTTGCCCTCCGCTGCGACGATGGCATACACCACCTTGCCGGCCGGGCGCAGCACCACGCTCTGCTCGGGCACCACCAGCGCCGCCGCCTTGGCGGCAATCCGCACCGAAGCATTGACCGTGCCGCCCGCCCGCAGGAGGCCTGCGCCGTCCAGGTCGACAATCACGTCAAGCGCGCGGCTCGATTCGGTCACGACGGGGCGGATGTCGGCGATGCTTGCCGTGAATACCTTGCCCGGCGCCTGTGGCGAGGTGAGGCGCACCAGTTGGCCGCGCGCGAGCAGTGGCGCGGCGCTTTCGGGAAACGGCAGGTGGGCGCGCAGGCGCTGGTTGGAGACGAGCTGGAACAGCGGGTCGCCCAGTTTGACGTAGTCGCCGGCAGCGATCATCCGGTTTTCGATGACGCCCGAGAAAGGCGCAGTCACCGTGGTTTTGGCCACCGAACGCTTGCCGATGTTCGTCCGCGCGCGGGCGGCGGCGAGTTGCTCGGAAATTGCAGCGCGCTGCGCAGCGGCATCGTCCGCGGCGTTCTGCGAGAGAAATCCCCTGGCGACCAGGCTCTGTTGCCGCTCGACCAGTTTGTCCTGTTGTGCCAGCAGGGCTTCGAGCCGTTTGACCTCAGCCTGTTCCACCTGGTTTTGCAACAGAAAGTCACTGGCATCGATCACCGCCAGTGTCTCGCCCTGCTTGACGGGCGTGCCGGCAACCACCCGCACCGCGATCACCTTGCCGGCGACTTCGGCGCCGATTTTCGAATTGATCACCGCCTCAAGGCTGCCCAGCGTGTCCTCGGTGACCTCGAAGGCACCGCTCTTGACCTCCGTGACGGTGATCAGCGTCGGCGGCGGGCCGGACGGTTTTTTGTCTTCGGGCTTTTTGCCGCAAGCGGAAAGCGCCAGAAGAACGCAGAGCAATAAAAGACGTGTCATCGTCACGGGAGGACGGATTCCAGCGCGAAAAGTTGCGCGACTTCCTCGCGGCGGCGGATCAGGTGCGCTTGGTCGCCATCCACCATGACCTCGGCGGCGCGCGGCCGGGTGTTGTAATTTGAACTCATCGCCATGCCATAGGCGCCCGCCGACAGAATCGCCAGTAGATCGCCTTCGGCCAGGGCCAGTTCACGGTCGTGGCCGAGGAAGTCACCGGATTCGCAGATGGGGCCGACGATTTCATAGGTTCTGGTTTCTGACGCCGTCCCCATGTTGGCGGCGATACCGGCTGACGCCGTCCCGCCAGCGCCGACTTTTACGATCTCATGGAAAGCATCGTAAAGCGCCGGGCGTGCCAGGTCGTTCATGGCGGCATCGACGACGGCGAAGTTCTTCTCCTCGCCAGGCTTCAGCACCTCGACCCTCGTCAGCAGCAGGCCGGCGTTGCCGACCAGCGAGCGGCCCGGTTCGAAGAGCAGCATTTCCTTGCGCCCCGCCAGTCGCGCCAGCAGGGGCGCCAGGTAGTCGGCCGTCGGCAAAACGGTTTCAGCATGGTAACGGATGCCCATGCCACCGCCCAGATCGATGTGCTGCAGATCAATCCCTTCAGCGGCCAGGCTGTCGACCAGTTCCAGCACGCGACCGGCGGCATCGGCGGCGGGTTGCGGGTCGAGCAGTTGCGAGCCGATGTGGCAGGCGATGCCGCGGATGTCGAGGTGTGGCAGCGTCCGGGCGCGGCGGTAGAGATCCCGTGCGCTAGCGAAGGCCACGCCGAATTTGGAGGTTTTCAGGCCGGTCGAGATGTAGGGGTGGGTCTTCGGGTCGACGTTCGGGTTGACGCGCAGGGCGATGGGCGCGCGCCGGCCCGTTTCTCCGGCAACGGTGTTGAGCAGTTCAAGTTCGCTGGCCGATTCGACATTGAAGCAATGGATGCCCGCCAGGAGCGCCTGGCGCATTTCAGCGCGCGACTTGCCAACGCCGGAAAACACCACCTTGGCCGGATCGCCGCCCGCCGCGATGACCCGCGCCAGTTCGCCGCCGGAAACGATGTCGAAGCCGGCCCCGAGTCGCGCGAACACGTTGAGGATGGCCAGGTTGGAGTTGGCCTTGACGGCATAACAGATGCGGGCGTTTCGTCCCGCCAGCGCGGTTTGATAGCTGGCATGGGCGTCTGTCAGCGCGGCGCGGGAGTAAACGTAACAGGGTGTGCCGAACTGAGCGGCGACGGCGGTCAAAGCCACGCCTTCGACGCAAGCGCCGTCGTGGGTATTATTGAGCAGGTTCATCGGGATGGGGGAGGTATGGGTGTGCTGCTATGATCGACGGCGGCTTTTTCCGTGGCGGAAGGTTTGGGCGGTAGTGTCAGCGGCCCCCGGTTGCCACAGGCGGAAAGCAACAGGGCGGCGCCGACGAGCGCGGCAAGGAGGGTGGAATGGGCTGGCATAGAGGCGATGTTAACACGGAGATAAGGCGGAACCGAGATGGAAGAACGCGAATTCCTGGTGCTGGCGGATGCGCAGTTGGCGCGACTGGAAACCGGGCTGGAAAAACTGGTGGATGCGGGCGAGGTTGATCTCGATTATGAGTTGAAGCCCGGCGGGATCATTGAAATCGCCTTTGCGGATGACAGCAAGGTGATCGTCAATCGTCATGCGGCGGCACGGGAAATCTGGGTGGCGGCGCGCTCGGGCGGTTTTCACTTCAAACCCGAAGCGGGGCGCTGGATCGGCACGCGCGACGGGCAGGATCTGGCGGCGGTATTGTCGCGCTGCCTCAGCGAGCAGTCGGGCGTGACGCTTCGCTTGGATTAGCGTGAAATACGCCATTTGACGCCGAGTAACCCCATGAGCGCAGCGAACCAACCTTGACCCCCGCCCCGGGGCGGGGGCTGGGGGTGGGGGGCGTCATTTGCCTTTTGCGTATTTCATGCACGGGGGTGGCGCTATCGACCATGAAAGTTAGCGGGAGGCATCGGCACGCGCCGGTCGGGCGCCACCGGTTTGATCTCGGCTTCTTGTACCGGGGCGGGTGGCTGGGACGGTTGAGGCGCTTGTGTCAATTGGCGCAGGAACTCCGGCAGGGAAAAATCCCGGTCCGCCGCCGGCGCGGGGACTGACTCGGCATAGATGAGGTCGTGAATGGTTGCGCCACTCGCTGGATCGCGGCTTTCCACGCGCGTCAGGCCGGCAGGTGCCTCGCGGTGCATTTCCGGGACGCCTTTCAGGGCGGTCTCCATGTAGCCGATCCAGATCGGCAAGGCGGCCGAGCCGCCGGTTTCACCGCTGCCCATGCGTTTCGGCTGATCGAAACCGATCCACGCGACGCCCACCACTGCGCTCTGGTAGCCGCAAAACCAGGCATCGACATAATCATTGGTGGTGCCGGTCTTGCCGGCCAGATCGGTGCGCTTCAGCGTTTGTGCGCGCGTCGCGGTGCCGCGTCGCACGACATCCTTCATCATGCTGTCCATCACCCAGGCGTTGCGGGCGTCGATGATGCGCAAGGATTCGTCGCCGGCCTGCACGGGGGTGGTTTCCGCGAGCACCTTGCCCTTGGCGTCAAGAATCTGCTTGACGATAAACGGCTCGATTTTGTAACCGCCATTGGCGAATACCGCATAGGCGGTCAGTTGCTGCCAGGGTGTGACCGCCCCGGCGCCCAGCGCCAGCGTGAGATACGGCGGGTTCTTGTCCGCGTCGAAA
Source organism: Rhodocyclaceae bacterium (assembly GCA_030682595.1). Taxonomy (GTDB): domain Bacteria; phylum Pseudomonadota; class Gammaproteobacteria; order Burkholderiales; family Rhodocyclaceae; genus Sulfuricystis. The sequence goes on from JAUXNZ010000185.1 coordinate 14,559, forward strand.
CCGAAGCGGCTGGCATAGTCCTGCGCGTAACCAGGGCCGATGGCACGGATCAGGCGGATCGAGACCATGTTTTTCGACTTGGCCAGCGCCGTGCGGAGCGTCATCGGGCCGTCGTACTTGCCGTCGTAGTTTTTTGGCTCCCAGGCCTGGCTGCCGGTTTCTTCGGCCGAAACCGAGAGTGGCTCGTCCGGCAGCACCGAGAGGGGCGTATAGCCTTTTTCCAGCGCCGCCGAGTAGATAAAGGGCTTGAAGCTTGAGCCGGGCTGACGCCAGGCCTGCGTGACATGGTTGAACTTGTTGCGGTTGAAGTCGAAACCGCCGACCAGCGCGCGTACCGCCCCGTCGTTCGGATTGGCGGCGACGAAGGCGGCTTCGACCTCCGGCCACTGGGCCACCTGCCAGCGTCCCTTGCTGTCCTGGGTCAGACGCATGATCGCGCCGCGCCGCAGCCGCTTGTTGGCTGGCGCCTTGGCATCGAGCATGCGCTGGGCGAACCTGAGTCCGGCGCCTTCGACGGTCACGATCTCGCCGCCGGGCAGGTAGGCGCGCAATTTTTCGGGGCTGGCATCGAGCACCAGCGCCAGACGCAGATCGTCGGCGTCCTCGAAGTCGTAAAGCAGTTCGTCGATCAGGTCATCGTCGTCACCCTTGACCGCCTTCATGTCGACATAGGCCTCCGCGCCGCGATAGCCGTGGCGGCGGTCGTAGTCCAGCACCGCCTGGCGCAGGCTGCGATAGGCGGCAAGCTGTTCCTGCCGGGTCAGCGTGGTGACGACCTGCAAGCCGGCCGAGTAAATTTCGTCCGGAAAGGCCGCCACGGCAATCTGCCGCGCCATTTCGGCGGCATAGTCGGCCTTGATGGCGAAATTATCGATCTGGCGGCGTACATGGAGTGGCTGGTCGCGCGCCTGGGTGAACTGACCCGCGTCGATAAAGCCCAGTTGCTGCATGCGGCGCAGCACGTACTGCTGGCGCAACTGCGCCCGCCTGGGGTTGGCCACCGGGTTGTAGGCGGAAGGTGCTTTTGGCAGACCCGCGAGCATGGCCGTTTCGGCGATGGAGAGCTCCTTGAGTTCCTTGCCGAAATAGATGCGCGCCGCGGCGGAGAAACCGTAGGCGCGCTGACCGAGGTAAATCTGGTTGATATAGACCTGCAGAATTTCATCCTTGGAAAGGCTGTTCTCGATCTTGAAGGCCAGCATGGCTTCATAGAGCTTGCGCGTGAGTGTCTTTTCGGATGACAGAAAGAAGTTGCGCGCCACCTGCATGGTGATGGTCGAGGCGCCTTGACGCCTGCCACCGCCGATAAGATTCGAGTAGGCCGCGCGCAGAATGCCCAGAGTGTCGACGCCCGGGTGCTGGTAGAAACGCTCGTCCTCGGCGGCCAGGATGGCCTGTTTCATGGTTTCCGGGACATCCTGGATGCGCACGAAGTGGCGGCGTTCCTCGCCGAACTCGCCGATCAGGTAGCCATCGGCGGTGTAGACCCGCAACGGAATCTTGGGGCGATAATCGGTCAGGGCGTCAATCGATGGCAGGCGCGGCCAGGTGAGGACCAGGGCGATGCCCAGCAGGGCAAGCGCCGCAAGGGCTGCGCCGGCGAGGATGGCGAACGGCAGGAATATCCAGCGCAACACGATAAAGGGCGGACAAATGAGCGGGCAGGAATTATAGTCCAGCCGAGACTGAAGTTTTTACGGGGGGCTGTTGCGCGGATGCTGATCAGTAAAGAGAATTGACCGCTTCCCTTAAAGAATTGTCTTTACAGCCGATATAGTTGCTGCTAGCATCTGAAGTGAATTGTCAGTTTATGCTGTAATACACTGAAAACAAAGGATTATCTTGGATATCGACCTTTCGATACTCAACCCCAAGGCGCGCTCGCTAGTCGGGCTGAATATCAGCTCGTCCGCGATCAAGATGGTGGAGCTGTCGGGTAGCCGGGCCGGTGGTTACCAGCTCGAGTGCTACGCCATCGAGACCTTGCCTGGGGGTGCGGTGGTGGATGGCAACGTCGCCAACCTCGAAGGCGTTGCCGATTCGATCGAGCGTTGCTGGCGACGGCTCGGGACGCCCACAAAGTATGTCGCCATGGCGTTGCCCACGGCGGCGGTGATCACCAAGAAAATCATTTTGCCGGCTGGCCTGCGTGACGCCGAAATGGAAGTCCAGGTCGAGTCGGAGGCCAATCAGTACATACCCTTCACGCTCGAAGAGGTGAATCTCGACTTTCAGGTGATCGGCCCGGCCCCGTCCAGCGCTGACGAGGTTGAGGTGTTGATTGCCGCTTCCCGCAAGGAGGGCGTCGAAGACCGGGTGGCCTGCGCCGAGGCGGCAAAACTCAAGCCCGTCGTGATGGATGTTGAATCCTATGCCGCGCTGGCCGCCTTCGACCTGGTGCGCGAACAGTTTCCTGGCGAAGTCGACAACATGGTGTTCGCGCTGGTCGATGTGGGCGCCAGCGCCATGAAGGTCACCGCGGTAAAAGGTGACCAGCAGGTCTATAACCGGGAACAGGCTTTCGGCGGCAACCAGTTGACCCAGGACATGGTGCGCGCCTATGGCATGAGTCATGAAGAGGCCGAGAATCTGAAGCGCACCGGCCCGATGCCGGATAATTACGAAACCGAGATTCTGCGACCTTTCCTTGAAAACCTGGCGCTGGAAGTGTCCCGCGCCTTGCAGTTCTTCTTTACCTCCACGCAGTACAGCGAGGTAAATCACATCATCCTGACGGGCGGCAGCGCTTTGTTGCCGGGTATTGCGGAAGTGGTTGCCGAGCGTACGCAAATCGATGTTGCACTGGCCAACCCCTTCGCGAAAATGACTTTGTCGTCACGCATCCGCCCCAAGTATTTGCTGGCTGATGCCCCCTCGCTGATGGTGGCGTGCGGCCTGGCGTTGCGGAGGTTCGATCAATGATCCGCATCAACCTGCTGCCGCACCGCGAGGCCAGGCGCAAGGCATCGCGCCAGCAGTTTTACGCCCTGTCCGGCCTGGTCACCGTGTTGGCAGCGGTCATTTGGTTCGCCGGGTTCACCTACATCAACGCCCAGATCGACCGGCAGTCCGAAAAGAATGCCTTTCTCAAAAAAGAGATCGTCGTGTTGGACAAGCAGCTTGAGGAAATCAAAAAACTCCGCGAGGAAACCGAAGCCCTGCTGGCCAGAAAACAGGTGATCGAATCGTTGCAAGCCAATCGCTCCGAGACCGTGCATCTGTTCAACGAGCTGGTGCGGCAATTGCCCCCCGGGGTCTATCTTCGTTCGATCAAGCAGGACAAGCAGAAGGTCACCCTGATCGGCCATGCACAGTCGAATGCCCGCGTCTCGACGCTGATGAATAACCTGGATGGATCACCGGTGCTGGAACGTCCCGAACTTGTCCAGATCAAGGCGATTCCGGTGGGCAAGCGGCGCATGAACGAATTTACACTGAACATTTACTTTTCGCGTCAAACCACCGAAGAGACCGGCAAGGGCGCCAAGAAACCGGGAGGCAAGCCGTGAAGAAACCCGCTATGCCAGCCATTCCCGCTTTGCCAAAGTTCAATTTACCCACGGTGGATTTCAGGCAGATCGCCGAGGATTTCAAGACACTCGACCCCAAGGATCCGGGCGCCTGGCCGCTGGTGCCGCGTATCATCATTCTGACGGGCATGTTCCTGGGTTTGCTGGCCGCGGCGGCGTGGTTCGGCTGGAATGCGCAGAACGAAGAGCTGGAGCAGAAGGCTCAGGAGGAAACCAAACTCAAGGACGAGTGGCTCAACAAGAAGAAGCAGGCCGTCAACCTCGACGAACACAAAAATCAACTGGCGGAGATCGAGCGTTCGTTCGGGGCATTGCTCAAACAGCTGCCCAACGCCGCGGAGATGGAGTCCCTGCTGATCGATATCAACCAGTCGGGTTTGGGGCGGGGCCTCCAGTTCGAACTGTTCAAGCCGGGGACGGAAGCCTCCAAGGATTTCTATGCCGAACTGCCGATCACACTCAATGTCACCGGCAACTATCATGATTTTGGCGCGTTCGCCGGCGACATCGCCAAGCTGTCGCGCATCGTCACCCTGAATGACATCAATGTGAACCCTGCCGGCAAAGCAGGTGAGACCCTGATGCTGGTCGCCACGGCGAAGACCTTCCGCTACCTCGACGAGGCCGAGGTGGCGGCGCAGAGGAAAGCCGAAAAAGATAAAGCGAAGGGGGCGAAAAAGTGAAAGCCCTACGCTTTTTCTCGCTGCTGTTGTTGGCCGCTGCAATCTCCGGTTGCGGCGACGCCGAACATCAGGATATCAAGCAATGGATGGACGAATCCTCGCGCGACCTGCGCGGTCGCGTCAAACCACTGCCAGAACTGAAGCCATTCCCGCTGATTGCCTATGAAGCGCAGGACCAGATGGACCCCTTCAGCGCGAATCGCGTCGAGCCGGAAAAAAGGGAGGGGGGTGGAGGCGCCCGGCCTGATTTTGACCGTCCGCGCGAGCAACTGGAAAACTTCCCCCTCGAATCCTTGCAGTTCATCGGTCTTGTGAGCAAGACAAAGAGCAAGCATCGGCACGCGCTGGTGCAGGTGGACGGGGTGGTTTACCAGGCCAGCAAAGGGAATTACATGGGCCAGAATTTTGGCCGTATCGTCGCGATAACCGATACCGAGATCATCCTCAAGGAAATCGTGCAGGATCCAAGTGGCCAGACCACCGATTGGGTGGAACGGCAAATGACCCTTCAGTTACTGGACGGGACAGCGGGCAAGGAGTCAAACAAATGAAATTCATGCGTACATGGGCGTGCCATCTCGTGATGCTGGCGCTGCTGGGAGTTGTTCCGGTGGCAATTGCACAGTCGGCCATCAACGCCGAGGCACAGACGGCCGCCAAACCCAACGTGATTGAAAATCTGGTGGTCAACAAGGCCGGCGGCAACACCATTCTGAAGATCGGCCTGCAACAGGCCCTTGCCACGACCCCCGCCAACTTTGTCATCGCCAATCCGACGCGGATCGTCTTTGATTTTCCGGCAACCGAGAATGGCCTGGGTTACAGCAACAAGGTCATCAATGAAGGCGGCTTGCGCAGTTTCAGCTTGGTTCAGGCCGGGGACCGCTCGCGGCTGGTGCTCAACCTCGACAAGACCTCCCGGTTTGAAGCGCGCCCGGAAGGGAAATTCCTGCTCATCACCCTGCAAGATGACGGACCGGCGGCAGCCGGCGGTGCCGTCGGCGCCGTGCAGCACTTCGCCCCCACTGGCAGGGACGCGGCAACCAGCGTGCGCGACATCAAGTTCCGCCGCAGTAAGGACGGCGCGGGAGTCGTGCTGGTCGATCTGTCATCCTCCGACACGGGCATCGATGTCAGGCAAAAAGGCACGAATCTGCTGGTTTCATTCAAGAAAACCAAACTCCCCGATCCGCTCCGGCGTCGCCTCGACGTGGTCGACTTCGCTACGCCGGTCACGGCGGTGAATACCCGGACGGATGGCGATGATGTCACCATTGAAATCGTCCCGCGCGGCTTGTGGGAACACACGGCCTACCAGAGCGACGGCCAGTTCATCGTCGAGGTGCGCCCGGTCAAGGAAGATGCCAACAAGCTGTTCCAGGGCTCGAAGAAGGGCTATCAGGGCGACGCCATCTCCCTGAATTTCCAGAACATCCCCCTGCGCGAACTACTGCATGTCTTTGCCGACATCACCAACTTCAATATCGTCGTCAGCGACTCGGTGACAGGCAACGTTTCCCTGCGCCTGAATGATGTGCCCTGGGATCAGGCACTGGAAATTGTCCTGCAGCAAAAAAATCTGGCGATGCGCAAGAGCGGCAGCGTGATCTGGATTGCGCCGCAGGATGAACTGGCGGCACGCGATGATCAACTGGTCAAGTCACGCGAGTCGGCCTTTGCCGCCGATCCGCCGCGGCTGGAACTGTTCCAGTTGAACTATATGAAGGCGGAAGATTTTGTCGCCATGATCTCGGCCAGCGGCGCGAGTGGTGCTTCGGGCGCCGGCACAGAAAAGACGGGCGTCAAGGCTGCTTCCAGTTTCCTCTCGCCGATCGGCAACATCACGATTGACAAAAGAACCAACCAGGTATTCATTTATGACATACCGACCAAGCTGGAACTGATCGGCACGCTGCTCAAACAAATTGATCGTCCGGTGCGGCAGGTTTTGATCGAAGCCCGGATTGTCGAGGCTGACACCAATTTCTCCAAGCAATTGGGCGTCAGGCTGGGCGGACATGACCATCAGGGTCTGAATGTCGGCCA
>JAUXNZ010000188.1 GCA_030682595.1 Rhodocyclaceae bacterium
GAGGAGGTCTTGCGTCATGAATAAACCTTGTTAAAAAGTATCAACCGCCACCGACGGCGACCACGATTTCAAGCCGGTCGCCCGCCGCCAGCAGGGTGCTGGCATGCTGGCTTTTCGGCACGATCTCGCCGTTTTTTTCGACGGCCACGCGCTTGCCAAGCAAGCCTTCATTTTCCAGCAAGGCGGCCAGGGTCAGCGGCGCGGGAACTTGCCGTGGCGCGCCGTTTATCGAGATTTCAAGCATGCGCCGATGGTATCACGCGGGTGGCGGACCCTCGGCGCTGGCATCCCCGCCGAGACGCCACGCGAATGCGCCTGCAGGGCCCCAGAACAACCGGTCATGGCTCACGCCAAATTCGCGCAGGTGCGCGGCAAGCTCCTGGGCCTGCTCGCCGCCGACCACCGACTGATCGGGCTGGTACGCCATGCGCCGCACCAGGGTGTCGCCCTGGATTGCCTCGATGGCGCAAAAAATGTCGGCGCCGGCCAGCAACTTCCGCTCGGCGAGCGCCTGCAATTCGGCGGCCAGTTGATCGGGCCTGGCCTGGGCGCCCTCGCGTTCTGCCTGGACAGCCTGCCAGTTGCGCAGCTGTTGCACATAGGTCGCCTGGGTCTGGCGCCAACTGGCCTCCTGCGTGGCCGACAGCTTTGCGCCGCCCTTGGCGATCGTGACGGCAAGCGCCATGTATTGCTTGAAGCCGGTATCCGCCAGCATCCGCGCCTGCTCTTCAGCGAGCGCGGCAAGGCGCTGTTCGATCTGCTGGCGCGCCTCTTCCAGTTCCGCGACTTCGTGGTTGTGGCGCGTGAAATCCGGTACCAGCAGGGCGACGATGGTCTCGATATCCTTCTTCGCGCCGCTCCTGGCAATCCTGATCTGTTTGCCGGCAATCGCGCAGCCCTCGGACAATTCGACACTCACTTCCTCGCCCAGAATGTCGCAATTGACGGCGTGTTTCACTGTCACGCGGCTGCCGACAATCGTGCTGCTCTCGGCGAACTCGACATGCACATCGCCCCCGCGCGCTTCCAGCACCGCGCGCGATGTGCGTCCCTCGATCGTGATGCTGCCGCCCGGACTTTCGATATGGCCGCCCGCCAGGCAGGATTTGAGGAGCACCCGCCCGCCGCGGGAAATGATGTTCCCATACACATCGGAAAAAAACGTCATGTGACGGCCTTCGACGACGCGCCGCTCCTGGACTTCACCATGCTCTTCGAACTCGTCACCGGCGAGCGACACATCGCCGGTCGTCCGCATGCTGACGCCTTCGCGGCTGACAATCTTTTCGGTCACTGAAATCAGGTGCTTCTGCTTGTCGATGTTGATAAAGCCGTCGATTGCCGAAACGATGAATTCGCCTTCGGCTGATCGCTCAATCCGTGTTCCCGGCCCGGCCTGGGCCGCCAGATCGAAGTCCTTGGGGAGCGGCGGTTCCAGCAGCGCACCCGTCACATTGCGGCCATCCTTGCCGAGCGCACGCGGAATTTTCTTCAGCAGCCGGACATCGGCCGTGATTTGCGGAAAACGGTTTTTGAAGTGGTGCAGGTCCATGCGCCCATCGGGCAGGATCATCGGCGCATTATCGCGATGCAGGGCGGCGGTTTTTTCCTCGATGCTGGCGTCCGTGCCGGGCTTGGGCTGCACCGCCCGGGCAATCTCCAGCCGGATTGCCTGACTGCCCTGGATCGCCTCGCGTACGCGATCTTCGGCAATCCCGAAGCACACTTCCTTCGCCCACAGGGCGGCAACGAATTCATCGAAATCCAGCCGGGTGGGCTCCATGCGCTTTCTGACTTCCTCGCCGATTATTTCCGCACTGCCGTCATCCGCCGGCGGACCGAAGAGCGGCACCGTCTCCTCGACTTCAATCGCCACCGGCTCGAACAGGTACTCGGCCTTGCTCTTGTCGGGAGAAATTTTCACCGCGTGATATAGCGCCTGCCGTTCCGGCGCAAAGGGCACGACACCGGCAGCCAGCCTGACCGGACCGCCCTGCATTTCCGCCTGGCCGTACAGCAGGGCCTGAAAGGCTGGGTAATCAAGATCGACAAAGCGCGCGGCGGCGGCAAATACCCGCTCGACGAAGGTCAGGAAGTCCGGCTCACCAGCCGCCACAGGATCGACAAACAACCCCGTCGCCCGCCGCTCGACGAAAGCCGGCAGCAACACCTCGCCCTCCTTGAGGTCGGCCATCCCGCCTACTGCGCTGGGCAACGGCGCAGCCGCATTCAAACCTGCGCTACCGACCGAAGTCTGCCGTGCCGCCTTGTCTGACTCGTTTTCGTTCATGGTCGCCCTGTTCTGCCCTGGCGGGCAATTGCCCGCCGCCCGCAAGTATCGTTAGAATGGTGAAAAATCGCAATGACGCGGGTGTCGTATAACGGCATTACCTGAGCTTCCCAAGCTCATGAAGAGGGTTCGACTCCCTTCACCCGCTCCACTTTCCCCATGCCCTCCTTCGCAGAACGCCTGATCGACTGGCAACTCGGCCACGGGCGGCGCGACCTGCCCTGGCAGCAGAGCAACGATCCCTATCGGGTCTGGCTGGCGGAAATCATGTTGCAACAAACGCAGGTAGCCACTGTCATCGGCTATTACACGCGGTTTCTTGAGCGCTTTCGCAATCTTGACGAACTCGCCGCCGCGCCGGTCGAGGATGTCATGGCGCTCTGGAGCGGCCTGGGCTATTACGCCCGGGCGCGCAATCTGCACGCCGCTGCCCGCGCCGTGATGTTGCAGCATGGCGGACGGTTCCCCCGCGATCCCGCGGCGCTGACCCGACTGCCGGGCATCGGCCGGTCGACGGCCAACGCCATCGCCGTGTTCTGTTTTGGCGCGCGCGCGCCCATCCTCGATGGCAATGTCAAACGGCTGCTGTGCCGCTACCTTGGCATCCATGGCCTGCCCGGCACGTCCAGCGTGGACAGTCGGCTCTGGCAGGAGGCCGCCGCCTTGTTGCCGGCGCGGCAGGTGGCCACTTACATCCAGGCGCAGATGGACATGGGCGCGACGCTCTGCACGCGCCGCCAGCCGCGTTGCACTACCTGTCCGGTTGCCGACCGCTGTGTCGCCCACCTTGAGCATCGCGTCGCCGAGCTGCCGACGCCCCGCCCGAAAAAAACCCTGCCGGAACGCACCGTCACCCTGCTGATACTTCGCGCGGAGAACCATGTTTTGCTGGAAACCCGTCCGCCCGCCGGTATCTGGGGCGGGTTGGTGTCGCTGCCCGAACTACCGGAAGGCGCCGAAGTCACGACTTTCTGCGCAACGCGGCTGGGCGTGCGGGTAGGCGCCGTCCTGCCAGCGCCGACTTTTACCCATGCTTTCACGCATTTTCGGCTGCGCATCCAACCGCTGCTTTGCATGGCGACGGCTCAACCCCGACTGGCAGAGCCGCAGCTGCGCTGGATCGGCATGGACGCACTGGCGCAGGCAGCGCTGCCCGCGCCGGTGCGGAGCATCCTGGCAAGTATTTAATCGGCGCGCAGCGCTTCGACCGGGTTGAGGCGCGCGGCGCGCCGCGCCGGCAGCACGCCGGCCAGCAGGCCGATAATGATGGCGACCACTTCGGCGAGGACGACAAAACTCAGCGGTGTTTCCACCGGCAGGGCCGGCACGAGCAGATGCAGCAACTGCGCGAGGCCGATGCCGAGAATCAGGCCAAACGCGCCGCCAATCGCCGACAGCGCCACGGCTTCGCCCAGAAAGATACCGAGGATGGTGCGCTCCTGCGCGCCGAGTGCCTTCAGCAGGCCGATCTCGTTGGTGCGCTCCGTGACGGCGATGGTCATGATGGTGACGATGCCGACGCCGCCCACCAGGAGTGAGATACCGCCCAGCGCGCCGACCGCCGCGGTTAGCACGTTGAGGATGTTCGACAGGGTGCGCAGCATGTCTTCCTGCGTGAGCAGGGTGAAATCCTCGCGGCCGTGCCGTTCCGCCAGCACCGACTTTATGGACTCCGCCACGGTGCTCGATTGAAGTCCGGCGCGGTAGCTGAGGTGAATGCGCATCAGCCCATCCCGGTTATACAGCTCGAGTGCGCGCGCGGCGGGGATGTACACCGTGTCATCGAGATCCATGCCGAGAAACTGGCCTTTGGGTTCCATGACGCCGACGATACGAAACTGCATGCCGCCGATACGCAGGCGCTGGCCGAGCGCCGTTTCCACGCCGAACAGTTCCTGCTTGAGCTTCGGCCCAAGCACCGCCAGTGGGCGGGCGTGGTCAAGCGCTTCGTCGGGCAGGAAGCTGCCGCTGCGCACGGTCATCTGCATGATCTCCGGCGTCGCCGGGCCGACGCCTTGCACAATGGTGCGCCGCAGCCGGCCGTTTGCCGCGACTTCCGAATTGCCCCAGACGTTCGGCGTGACCGCCGTCACCCCTGGCACGCGCTCCAGCGCGCGGGCGTCGTCGAGCGTCAGCAGCCGCACGGTGGTTTGCAAGCCGCCCGGCCCGCCGCTCGCCTTGGTCTTGCCCGGCGCGATCTCGATGACATTGGTCCCGAACTGGGAGAACTCGCCCAGCACGAAGCGATGCACGCCCTCGCCAATGCTGGTGAGCAAAATCACCGCCGCAATGCCGACGGCGATGCC